>JAQVMY010000091.1 GCA_028703405.1 Bacilli bacterium | reverse complement strand
TAAAAAATGTTATAATGTATAAGCGTGTATGAAGAGGTGAAAAAATGATTTCTGTAAATAATTTAAGTTTAATATTTCCTGATAAAAAATTATTTGAAAATATAAATGTAAAGTTTATACCTGGAAACTGTTATGGTGTAATTGGCGCGAATGGAGCAGGTAAATCTACTTTTCTTAAAATTTTAATTAATGAAATAGATTCAACTAGTGGAGATGTTTATATTGAACCACATCGTAGGATGTCTTTTTTAAAGCAAAATCACTATGAGTTTGATGAATATAAAGTTATTGAAACAGTAATAATGGGGCATAAACGTCTTTATGAAATAATGAAAGAAAAAGAAAAGATTTATAATAAAGAAGAATTCACTGAAACTGATGGAATTAAAGCTGGTGAATTGGAAATGGAATTTGCTGATTTAAATGGTTGGGAAGCAGAGGCTGAAGCAAGTCGTTTATTAAATAATTTAGGCATTGATATTGAATTATTTGATAAACTTATGAGTGAAGTTGCTGGTAAAGATAAAGTTAAAATTTTACTGGCTCAAGCACTATTTGGTAACCCTGATATTTTAATTATGGACGAGCCTACTAATGATTTAGACTTTAAAGCTATTTCATGGTTAGAAGATTTTTTAATTGAATATGATAAAACGGTTATTGTGGTATCCCATGATCGTCACTTTCTAAATAAGGTTTGTACCCATATGTTTGATATTGATTATGGAACTGCTAAGTTATATCCAGGTAACTATGATTTCTGGTACCAATCAAGTCAGTTAGCGCTTCAATTATCAAAAGATGCCAACAAGAAAAAGGAAAAAAGAATAGAAGAACTAGAAGCCTTTATTGCCAGATTTAGTGCCAACGCATCTAAATCAAAACAAGCAACATCGAGGAAAAAAAGTCTTGAAAAAATTGTTTTAGAAGATATAAAACCTTCTAGTAGAAAGTATCCATATATTGGTTTTACTTTAAATAGGGAACTCGGTAAGGATATATTAACTGTTGAAAATTTATGTAAAACAATTAATGGGGAACTTATATTAAATAATGTTTCATTTACTATTAATAGAAATGATAAGGTAATTGTTCTTGGAAAAAATGAAGTAGCAAAAACAACATTATTTAAAATATTAGCTGGTGAAATGGAAGCAGATTCAGGAACTGTAAGATGGGGAACAACTGTTGAATATGATTATTTACCGCAAGATAACTCTGCTTACTTTGAAAATAATGATTCTAATTTAATTGAATGGTTAGGGCAATATTCAAAAGATCAATCAGAAAATTTTATTCGTGGATTTTTAGGAAGAATGCTTTTTTCAGGAGATCAACCTCTTAAAAAAGTAAAAGTTTTATCTGGTGGAGAAAAAGTTAGATGTATGTTTTCTAAGTTAATGGTTAAGGGGTCAAACTTTTTAATTTTAGATCAACCAACTAACCATTTAGATTTGGAAGCCATTCAAGCTGTTAATGATGGATTAGTAGAATATCGCGGTTCAATTATCTTTACTTCCCATGACCATAGTTTTATTGATAGTGTTTCTAATAAAATTGTTGAAATTACTCCAAGTGGTGCTTTTAGTATTGAAATGAAATTTAGTGAGTTTTTAGTTAATGAAAAAATTCAAAATAAAATTGCTAAAATGTATCAAGTAAAACAAAACAATATGTAAATTTAAAAGGAGATAATTGTCATTTTATGATTATCCCCTTTTTTTTTATAAGTAAAAAGGGTATAATGGTACTAGAATGGAGGGTCTCAATATGTCTAGAGGCGTGAAAATACCTAAATGTAAAAAAAATTCTATCACTGATAAAATAATAAAATATCCTAAACCAAAGTTTGTTTATATACCTCTTATTTGTCAAAACGATATAAACATTACTGTTTTGGTTAAGAATGGAGATTATGTATATAAAGGTGATATTATTGCTAGAAAAAGAGGAAACTTTAAAATACCAATTCACGCTAGTGTTAGTGGAACGGTAACTTCTATAATCGAAAAACCATATTTAAATGGTAAGTTAGTTAAATGTGTTGTAATTAAAAATGATTTTAAAGAAAGAATGTCATCGACTATTGTTCCGAGAAAACATATTAATGATTATACGAAAGATGAGTTTATAGATAAAATTAGAGATTGTGGTATTGTTGGTCTAGGTGGTGGAGGTTTTCCAACTTTTGCCAAATATGATACTGATGCTAAAATAAATACTCTAATTGTTAATGCTATTGAGTGTGAACCTTATATTACCGCTGATTATATGTTACTTCAAGAAAAATGTGAGGAAATACTTGAAGTAATTGATGCGGTTATTGAAATTAATGATATACCAGAAGCAATCATTGCAATTAGTCGGGCTAATACAAAGACTAAGGAAGTTATAAATACTTTTATTGGAACATATTTAAAAATAAAATTAGTTGAAGTTCCAAATCTTTATCCAATGGGATGGGAAAGAACCTTAATAAAGGAAATAAAAGGTATTACTTACAATAAAATACCAGCTGAAAAAGGAATTATTGTAAATAATGTTTCAACAATGTTTGCCATCTATGAAGCCCTTAAATATGATAAACCATTAATTGAGAGAGTGGTAACAATTACTGGTGAGATGATAAAGGAACCCCAAAATATTTTAATTAAAACAGGAACTCCAATAAATGAAATAATTGAAAGTATTGGTGGTTATAAGCGTTTTAAAGATATATATTTTATTGCTGGTGGCCCAATGATGGGAACTTCAATTGAAACTGATGAAATGATTTCATCATCTAATTTAACTAGTGTTCTAGTAATTAGAAATAATAGTGAACAAGAAGCTATTGAGTGTTTAAGATGTGGTAAGTGTGTTGACGTTTGTCCTGCTAAATTATCTCCAGTTTTAATTATAAATAGCCTAGAAACCCCTGAGAAACTTAAGAGCCTTAGACCAGAAAAATGTGTAGAATGTGGATTATGTTCATATATTTGTCCTTCTAAAATAAAAGTCAGGGATTTTGTTATTGAAGGAAAAAAAATAAATGATTAGGAGGGTGAAAAAATGAAAGAATTTCATTTAAATAGTGGACCATTTGTTAAAGATAAAAATAGTACATCGAAAATAATGCGCCATTTATTAATTGCATTATTACCAATAATATTATTTAGTTTTTTTAAAAATGGAATATTACCATATTTAAATAATAAGGTTACAATTTTAGGAATGTTATATCCTTTAATTTTTCTGATTTTAGGACCAATTTTTACATTTGTAATAGAATTATTCTATGTCAAAATATTTTTAAAAAAAGATAGTGATGAACTAAAAAAATATATGAAATCATCATTTAGTATTTTTCCAGGTTTGTTTTTAGCACTTGTCTTACCAATTAATACTCCAATTTCTATATTATTTTTTGGAGCAATTATGGCAACAGTAGTGGGAAAAATGTTGTTTGGTGGATTTGGACATAATGTTTTTAATCCAGCTTTAATTGGATATTTATTCGTTATACTAATTTATGGGCCAACGATTGCTGCTAATGGTGGTTATTTAAATGCTTTAGAAATGGATGCAGTTTCAACAGCTACTCCTTTATCTAATATTGCAACAGTAGAAGGAATCGGAACTTATGAAACTTTAGTTAAGCCTTATGGAAGTTTATATAATTTTTTTATTGGAACAATACCAGGTACAATTGGTGAAACAAGTACTGTTATTTGTTTGTTAGCGTTTGCTTATTTAGCATTTTTCAAAATTATCAAATGGAAGATACCAGTAGTTTATATAGCAACAGTCTTTAGTATGACCTACATTATAGGTAGTTTTAATGATTTAGGAATTTGGTATCCATTATTTCAAGTTATGAGCGGTGGATTAATGTTTGGTGCTATATTTATGGCAACCGACCCAGTTACTAGTCCGACTACTCCAATTGGACAAATTTTATATGGATTATTTTTAGGTATA
>JAQVMY010000090.1 GCA_028703405.1 Bacilli bacterium | reverse complement strand
CCAACTCAATTGATAATTTTGTTTTACCAACGCCTGTTGGACCAACTATAACAATTACTTTATTCATATTACACCTACTTTATTAACATACTATCTCCAAATGAGAAAAAGCGATACTCAAGTTCAATAGCTTCACTATAAGCCTTCATTATATTATCTTTACCTGCTAAGGCACTTACTAACATCATTAATGTTGATTTAGGTAAATGAAAGTTAGTTATTAAAGTATCGATCGCCCTAAATTTAAAACCTGGGTAAATAAATATTTTAGTAAAACCACTACACTCTTTAAACTCATTATAGTCTCTAATAATGGTTTCTAAAGTTCTAGTAGTGGTAGTTCCAACACTTATAATTTTATTATTATTAGTGTTAGCACAGTTTAAAATATCAGCAGTTTCCTTAGACATACTGTAAAACTCGGAATGCATTTCATGGTTGTTAACATCTTCAACACTAACTGGTCTAAAGGTTCCAAGACCAACATGTAAAGTAATTGGCACGACCTTTACACCTTTATTTTTAATTATTTCAATCAGCTCTTTAGTAAAGTGCAACCCCGCTGTTGGAGCGGCCGCACTTCCAATCTTTTTAGCGTAAACTGTTTGATATCTATCTTTGTCTTTTAGTACTTCATGAATATATGGAGGTAAGGGCATCTCGCCTAATTCATCTAATATTTCATACAAGATACCTACATAGTTAAATTTGAAAATAGCTAGTCCCTCTTCTTTTTTATCTAAGCAAACTGCTTCTAATTTATTACCACCAAACTTAATTTTAGTGCCGACTTTTACCCTTTTAAATGGTTTAACTAAACATTCCCACTCATCTTCTACATCTGTTTTTAACATTAATAATTCCATAACAGCATTAGTTTCTTCTTTAATTCCTATTAATCTAGCTGGCATTACTTTAGTATCATTTATAACTAAGACATCACCTTTGTTTAAATAATCAATAATATTAGTGAAACTTTTATGGGTTATATTACCTGTGTTTTTATCCAAAACTAATAATCTTGAACTATCTCTTTTAAGAATTGGTGTCTGCGCAATTAAATGTTCTGGTAATTCAAAATCAAAATCACTGGTCTTCATTTTATTGCTCTGCCCTTTTCATATTTAAATGATCATAAGCCTTATCGGTAACCATTCTTCCACGAGGGGTTCTTTTCAATAAACCATTTTGTAATAAATAAGGTTCATAAACATCCTCAATTGTTGTAATTTCTTCACCGATGCTAGCCGCTATACTTTCAATTCCCACTGGTCCACCATTAAATCTTTCGATAATAGCTTTTAATAAATTATAATCTGTGTCATCAAGCCCAAGTTTATCTACTTTCAAACGATTAAGAGCGATTTCAGTAATTTCTAAATCAATATAACCATTACCCATAACTAAGGCATAGTCTCTAACCCTTTTAAATAAACGATTGGCAATTCTAGGTGTACCCCTACTTCTTGTTGCTAACTCAACGGAAGCTAAATCATCAATACCACAGTCAAGCACTCTACTAGTTCTTTTAACAATGGAAGTTAACTCATCAATTGTATAATAATTTAATCTAGATACTATACCAAAGCGATCACGAAGTGGTCCAGTTAAATCACCAGCCCTAGTTGTAGCACCAACTAATGTAAATGGTGGTAAATCTAAACGAATGTTACGAGTTGATGAATCACTTCCAACTATTATGTCTAGCGTAAAATCTTCCATTGCTGGATATAATATTTCTTCGATAAATCTAGGGATTCTGTGAATTTCATCAATAAACAAAACATCACCTGGTTCAAGGGTTGATAAAATAGCAGCTAAATCACCACTTTTTTCAATTGATGGGCCACTAGCTGTTTTTATATTACTACCCATCTCATTAGCAATAATGTAAGCTAATGTTGTTTTTCCTAAACCAGGAGGACCGTATAAGAGCACATGATCTAAGGGTTCATCTCGCATAGTAGCCGCTTTCATAAAAATATTTAAATTTTCTTTTAATTCTGTTTGACCAATATACTCATTCAAGGTACTTGGTCTAAGTGATAATTCAAAATTATCTTCTTCTAATTTATCAGAAGTTATTAATCTTTCAGTCATTTTTCTCCTCATTTCTATTATTTTAATAATAATTTTAAGGCTTCTCTTATTTGTTCTTCCAAACTTATGTCATGATTAATTTTCGGAAGAACTTTATTAATATTACTATTTTTATATCCTAGTCCTTTTAATACATCAACCAACTCTTCATCATTAACACCTTGAACATTATTATCAGCATTGTTAACTAATTTTCCTTTTAAATCTAAAATAATTTGACGGGCAATTTTATCACCAATTTTAGGAAACTTTTTCAAGTACAAAACATTTTCCCTTTCGATTGCATCAATAAGCCCCTCTGGGGTACCTGTTGCTAGCATTGGTAAAGCCATCTTACACCCAATACCTTTAACACTAATAAGTTTTAAAAATATTTCTTTTTCTTCAATAGTTTTAAAACCATATAAATTTAGTTCATCTTCCCTTACTTGTTGATATAAATAAACTTTATATTCTTCCCCTTCATTAAAACCATAAGGATTCGCACAGTTTATTAAATATCCTATATTATTATTTTCTATTACAAGATAACCACTTTCTATTTCAGTTACCTTACCAATTATATACGCATACATCATATCACCTACCACATTAATTATACCACAAAAAAACCAATAGAAAATCCATTAGTTATTTTTCTTCTTATTTATTATTTACTTTCTTTTTCAATTGTGTTCTTAATTGCTTTTATATAAAAATCTAATTGTTTATCTTCTAATAATAACTTTGTTTCTATTAAAGTTAAAGTGTTTCCTTCAATAGCAGTTGAATTGTGCGCAAAATCAATATCAAAACTAGTAGAATAATTTTCTAATATACATTGATTTAATTTATTTTATGGGGAAGAACATAGTCTCTCTTTTCTTTGAGTTTATTGTAATCCGTGGTTTCAACTCCTATATATATTATACTATATTTTCTATAAAAACGTAATGCTACTTTTCTATTAAGGCTTTAATAATATAGATTTCTAAAATAATAAAGTTAATAACATATGCCCAGATTAACACCTCATTAAATACACCGTATGTGTGCTTATCAATTAAACTAGGTATTGATGCGGGAAAGTTATTAGTTACAAATTTTTGTAATTCTGGTGAGGCAATATTGTTTTTTAAAAAATGAACAATTCTAAAAAATATATCTATTGCAGCTACTGAATAAACAAAACTGTCAAATCTTTTAAAAACAAACATAACAATAACTAGTAAACCAAAAATAATAATTAATTCCATAAATCCTCCTGCTATAAAACATTTAATCTTCTAAATACTTTATCATAATTTCTTGAATATTGTTAAACTCTACTTTATTCATATTTGAATCTTCAAACATAATAATAACTTCTCTAATGCTTTTGTCGTCTTCAATTGTTGTTATTAATGTACTAATTGGGTCATAATCTTCTAATCCAACTAACCCTTGTAAATCAATTCGATATTGTTTAGTTAAGGTATTAATTCCGTAATTTTCCGTTTTTGATTCCAACTTACCATCTTTAATCAAATCATAAATATAGTTTGGTGTAAAGTTTAAGCTGCTTAAAACAATTTTGTTATCAACCTCTTCTTTTGATTCATCAACTATTTGATATAAAATACTATTTTCAAATAAATATTGATGATTATCATCATAAATATTAATAGTTTCACTTAATGATTCTCCATTATAATTAGAAATTAAAATATCTTCATTTTCGATATATGTGATTTGATATTGGAAATTATAATTTGTTAATACTTTATATTTTTCTAAAACATCCACTACTTCATCTTCTATAACAGGTGTTTTGGGTTGATAGTTACTTGGAGAGAACATAGCTATAACAATAGCAAAAAAAACAAAATATGCTCCCATTATGAATAGAGCCCTATATCTTGGGTTATTTTTAATAAATATTATTAATGAACTAATACTATTTTTCTTTTTA
>JAQVMY010000089.1 GCA_028703405.1 Bacilli bacterium | reverse complement strand
TAAACTATATTTAATATGTGATCATCAGTTTTATCATCAAAATATAATTAAACATGTAAGAACTGAATTTAAAGATATAAATGAAATCCATTCTTATATTATTGATAAACATAACTCCGTAGTAACAAATGATGATATTGTTATCTTTTTAGGTGATTTTTCCTTTAAAAATAATGAAATAGCAAATATTAATCGTAAATTAAATGGGATAAAATTTTTAATTTTAGGAAATCATGATCAAGAAAATATTATCAAAAATTATCAAGAACTAGGTTTTGAAAAAACATTTATGTTTCCTGTTAAATTAAATGATTATTATTTATCACACGAACCACTTGCTTTTAATGAATTAAGTACTTTAGACTATAAAATGCGTTCTAAAGAATTTAATAAAAATAAAGATAATATAAATTATCATGGCCATATTCATGAAGGTAATGAAACTAAAATTGAAGATGGTTATATTAATGTCGCCGCCGAATTAATCAAATACCTACCCTTATATGTTACTAATACAGATAATGATGAAATAAAAGATCATGAATTAATTAATTCTGATATCTTTGATGATCTAGTTAATGAAACAGCTAAAAAATATTCAAGTAATAAAGAACATATTATTAAAGATTTTTTATATGCTAGTTCTTTAGATATAATTAAAAGATATAATAATTTTTCATATATATTCGGTAGTTATGGATTTTATAAAAAATATAATTATATTTCTAACTTTTCAGATTTAGATATTGGTATTTTATACAATGAAAATATAAGTAAAAAAAATAATGTAAAATATTTAAAAAATCTATCAGATGAAATCACAATATTACTTAATTCATTTGAGAAGTGCGAAGTAGAATTTTTTAAACGATATGAAAGTATTAATATAATATTTGCTCATTATGCCGATGGTAAAGGATTAAAATTTAATACTGGTATTGATGTAAGTTGTAATCCAATCGCATATGATAAACCTCATGATTTTATTAATTTAAAAAGTAATACTTTAATTGAAGAGGCATATCCAGAATTAAAAAATGAATATCATCTTCCTAATTATGTAGGGAAATATTATTCTAATAACTGGGAATTAGCTAATTTATTAATTCAATTATTTTTTCAAAAAAGTTTTGAGCAAAATAAAACGCAAATAATAAAAAAAATTAATTATTTAATAAATAAAAAAGAGCCATTTATTTTAAATACTTTAGAAGATGATTTAATAAGATGCTTTATTAAAAATATTCATTTATTATGTTCAAGATCAAGATATAGTGAAATTGAATATATTAGATATATTAAAAAAGATTTATTAATTTATATAAATGTTTTAAAAACCGAAATAAAACATTTTATAAATTATATAATTATGGATGATAATTCGGAATTTAATAAAAACTTCAATGATATATTTTCTCAATATGATCAAAAATCAATTCCAGAAGTATGTAAAAAATTAATTAAAACAAGATTATAATAATTAAGGAGAGTTTTATGTTAAGAATATTTGAAGGCCAAATAATGTATTTAATTGACCAAGGAAGCTATAATATCTATTTTCTTACCGAAGATATAAAAAATTATATATCAATTCTAAGTTTTTATAAAAGTGATGATTTTGCCATATGTGGAGATACATTAGAACATACTCCTTTACAAAATGGTAGATTAGAAATATTAATCGATAATAATAATTTATTTTATGAACCACTTCAGAAATTTTTAGGTAATAATGAATCCATAACAATTGAAGATGATATGACTCCAAGAAAACATGGTAAAAAAGTTATTTTTGAAAGAACAGAAAATAACAATATAAAAATCTTATTTAAATATTTAGAGATAGAAACATTAAATGCTTATGGGATAAATATTAAAAATATTTTATTTGATTTAAGAAGCAAACTTGATCAAGATAAAACTGATATAAAAGACCGATTACATGGTTTATTTAATGATTTATATAATGTTTTTAAAGATTATGATAAAGATAACGCGCCAAAGAAATTAATTAAATAAAAAGCCTCCATAAGGAGGCGCACTTAAAAAGTGAAAAACCACATAATGTGCACTAATTAAATGTATTAATAGTATATTCAATATTTTAAAAATTATTTCTATATAAAGCAAAAACTAGCATATGCTAGTTTTTGAAAACACTACTTCCATATATGTATATACATACATGCATTAATTAAATGTAATTAAATTATATCTTTTTTTTTAATTGTTGTCAATCCTCCTTAACAACTCGATTGTGTATAATGGTTTGGGGAAAGGAAACTTAAAAAGGAAGACCTATGATAAAATGTTGTTGAACACAGACATTTAAGGAGGTCTTCCATGAACAACATTATACTACAAAATTATAGAGATTTATTAAAAAAAGTGATTTTAGATACTTTTTCAAGTAATTTAAATAAAGAAATCAATAAATTTGACATTAATGGTAATGTAATGAATTACATTTCATTATTATCAAACATAGATGAATCATTATGTAACTTTGCTAAAAACTCTCTTATATCTATTATTGAATCGCTTGATAAAGCTTATTTACCATCTAAAGAAAGAATGTCTAAATATCATGTTAAATCTCATCATCAAAGAACTATAATGACTATATTTGGAGAAATTACTTTTGAAAGAACTTTTTATAAATCTAAAATTAATAATAAATATTTTTGTTATATTGATAGATTATTAGGTTTGAAAAAATATGATTATTTTGATCCTTATTTAAAAGCTTTAGTTATTGAATACTCTGCTAACAATTCTATGCCTAAAGTTTGTAAATATATCAATGATTTAATTGGTAATAGAGTTAAATTAGATGAAGGATTCAAATTCTTTTCTAGACAAACAATACGAAATATTATTTTAGAATCTAAACTTTCAATTACTAAAAATGAAGTCAAAAAAGATGTTGAAAATCTATATATCATCGCAGATGAAAAATGGATTCACACACAAAATAATAATAACAAGGACGTTATGAATAAAGGTATTGTTGTATTTGAAGGAATAAAAAATAATAAATTAATAAATAAAAGAGTATTTGGTTCTAGAGATAATTCATTTTTAAATAATACACTAGATTATATTTATGAATCTTATAATACAGATAACCTCAAAAATATATTTTTAATGGGTGATGGCGCTGCTTGGATAAAAAACCTAAGAAATGAGTTTAAATTTAATAAAAACACTAATATTATTTATGCACTTGATAAGTTCCATTTTAAACAAGCACTTCATCACTTATGTCAAAATAATATTCTAGAAGATATTCTAACTCATTATGTTTTAAAAGATATTAGGCAAGATTTTAACAAAGTATGCGAATACCTAATTAACTCATTTCCAAATAGGTTAAATACAATATTAGAAAAACAAAAATATATAAATAATAATTGGATATACATAAATAATTTATATAAATATAACCTATCTTGCCCTATGGAATCTCAAATATCACATATTTTTGCTGACTTATTTACATCTAGACCTAAAGGATATTCTATTAAAATGATAGATAAACTTAATGAAATTAGACTATTATATAAAAATGGATTTAATTTAAAAAAATCATTTATAAATAACTTTAATGCAAATGAAACACTTATAATAAACAATGAATTTTTAAATTATAATATATATGAAAAAAAATATATTTATAACACTGCACTTAAATCAATTTCACGAGCATTAGAGATTTAATATAAATATAAAAAAAGAAAACAATAATAATTATCATTTTCTTTCTAAATAATCCCCAAACCTCTTTACACTAACATTCATTGTTAATTTAAATTTGAAGTGCAACAAAAAATAAAAAATGATATATATTCCTGTATACTTAAATTAGTACATATAAGAAAGGAATATATATCTATGAATTATAATACTACAAATAAAATTAAAAAGCCATACAAACATCTTAATAAAGAGGATCGAATTAAAATTGAAATTCTTTATTCACAAAATAAAAGTTGCACTTATATTGCTAATTTCATTGGTTTTCATAAATCAACTATTTCTAGAGAACTTAGAA
>JAQVMY010000088.1 GCA_028703405.1 Bacilli bacterium | reverse complement strand
TATATTAACAGTATTTGGAGTTACTTCTGTATCAAAGCCACCCATAACCCCTGCCATTCCTACTGCTTTATCATCATTAGCTATAACAATATCATCTTCAGTTAAAGTTCTTTCTTTTTGATCAAGGGTAATAAGTTTTTCCCCGTTTTCAGCCATTCTAACAATTACTTTATTTCCTAATTTATCAGCATCGAAAAAGTGCATTGGTTGACCAGTTTCTAACATTATATAATTACTAATATCAACAACATTATTAATTGATCTAATTCCACAAGCCATTAATCTATTTTTAATAAATTCTGGACTTTTACCTATTTTTACATTTCCAATTTGTTTAAGTAACATCAATTCACAATTAGATGTAAGCACTTCTAATTTATAATTTTTGCTTATGTCTTCTCCTGTTTCATCAACTTCTATTTCAGGATATTTAACATCAAGATCATAAATTGTACCAACTTCATAAGCCATTCCAATCATACTTAATAAGTCATTACGATCAGTTGTTAAATCAAAATCAATTACTTCATCATCAAAGCCTAAATAAGCAATTGCGTCTTCACCTAGAGGTGCATCTTCTGCTAACACATGAATACCATCAACATCTTCTTTGGTTAAAAATTTCTTTTCTATTCCAAGTTCAGCTAATGAACAAATCATACCATTTGATTCAATACCTCTAATAAGAGATTTTTTTATAATCAAATCACCAGGTAAAACTGCTCCCACTTTAGCAACAATTACTTTTTGTCCAGCATCAACATTAGGCGCACCACAAACAATTTGATAGATAGAGCCATCACCAATATCAACTTTACAAACATTTAATGTGTCAGAATCGGGATGATCTTGTCTATCGAGTACTTTACCAACAACTAAGTTTGTAGCACTACTAATTTTACCAACACTATCAAATTCATTACCCATAAAAACCATTTTATCTGCAATCTCGGTAAAATCTTTATCTTTAATATCTATATAATCACTTAAAAAACTTTTACTTACTTTCATTTGTATCCTCCAATTCTTGACGGTCAAAATTTTCTAGAAAATTCATGTTATTAGTATAGAAGTGTCTAATATCATTTATACCGTACTTAAGCATGGCAATTCTTTCAGGTCCCATCCCAAAAGCAAAACCACTATAAATTTCAGGATCATATCCACATTCCCTTAATACATTTGGATGAACCATGCCAGAACCTAAAATCTCAATCCAACCTGTTTGTTTACATATCGAGCATCCTTCGCCTCCACATTTAAAACAAGATACATCTACTTCTAAACTTGGTTCTGTAAATGGGAAGAAGCTAGGACGAAATCTTATTTCACGATCATCTCCAAACATTTTTTTCACAAGTATTTCTAAAGTACCTTTAAGATGAGCAACACTGATATTTTCATCAACTAGCAATCCTTCTATTTGAGTAAATTGATGCGAGTGGCTCATATCATCATCATCTTTTCTGTATACTTTGCCTGGGCAAATCATTCTAATTGGCCCCTTTTCTAAATTAGCATCCATAGTTCTAGCTTGAACTGGTGATGTTTGAGTACGAAGTAACATCTCAGCAGTAATATAAAAACTATCTTGCATATCACGTGCTGGATGATCTTTAGCTAGATTTAATTTTTCGAAATTATATAAATCACTTTCTATTTCAGGACCTTCAACAACATCATATCCCATACTTAAAAATAGTTCTTCTATTTCATCAACAACTTTAGTTAAAGGATGAGTAGAGCCAACATTTAATTTAGTACCTGGTAGAGTTATATCAATCCATTCATCTTGAAGTTTTTGATTAAGAGCTTCTTCTTCCAATCTTTCTCTAGTAGTTTCCAAAATATTATTAATGTATTTTTTAAATTCATTTAATAACATTCCAGCATCTTTTCTTTCAGATTTATCAAGCGTTTTTATAAAGTCTGCTAGTTCTGGAACTTTACCTTTTTTACCTAAATATTCAACTTTTAAACGCATGTAATCATTTAAATCATTAACTTCTTTTAATTCAAGATTAATTTTTTCTTTTAAATTCTCAATATTTTCTTTCATTTTATTCCTCCTTATAAAAAAAACACCCTTATATAACATAAGGACGTGATGACGCGGTACCACCTTAATTTATAGATTACTCTATACTCTTAAAACTATAACGCGTTACCGTTTTCCAAAGCTAAAAGATGAATTCATAAAAGATTATTATTAGTTCGCACCTTCCACTAACTCTCTATCAATAATTACTTTTATTACTATGCCTTTATCATCGCTTCTAAATATCAATATAAACATTATAACAAATAAATAATTAAAAAACAATTTTTTTGTTTATTTTCTTCTTTTTCTTAAAGTTTTAGGTATCCCTGCTGGTGTTTTACCTAATTCAATTAATTCTAGATAAATTTTTAGTTTCTTTCTTGCAGTATTTAAAGTTCTAGAAATATTGGCCTGGTTATAATTATATATTTGAGCGATTTCGCTTTGTTTCATAGGTTTCCCATTAAACCCATAATACATTTCAATTATACTTAGTTCTAAAGGGTCTAAAATCTTTAAAGCTTCATGAATTTCATTATATGAATCAACTTTTACGATATCATCAACAAAATCTTTTTCATCCCTTAATAGTTCAGCATAAGTTGAAGAATTTTCATCAGGGATTTTAGAACTTGTTATAAAACTATCTATGCTTATATTTTTACTATGTTTCTTATTTTCTCTAAATGACAAAAGAATTTCATTATCAATACATACTGCTGCATAAGATGCAAATTGGATTTTTTTATCTACATCAAATGTTTCTACTGCTTTCAAAAGACCAATAATACCGTATCCAACCAAATCTTCAAAATCAACATTAGTATTACTAAATCTTACATTTATTCGATGTACAACTAATCTAAGATTATGTGTTTTTAATATATTTTTCGCCTCAACATCGCCTTCTTTAGCCAACATACAATATTTAATTGTTTCTTCTTTGGTTAATACCTCTGGAAACCTTTCACTAATAATTATACTCATATTTTCATCCTTTCTTTTTCTTTATACAATTTCTGACCAAGTTATTATAACATTATTTCTAAAAAAAGCAATTTATTAATATAATTAACAAAAAAAGATTAGAATTACTCTAATCATTAATTATTATTCTTCTTCAATCAAATTATTTATTCTTAAATAAGCTTCCATTTCCTTTAACTTATCACCCCTTAAAGGTTTACATTTCTTATAATTTAATGGGTCTTCCATCATTGCCGTACTCATACCTTTACAAGTATTGAAACCACATACACCACAATTATAATTAGGAAGAAGTTTTTCATATTCTTTTTCTAAATTAAGATCCCCACCAAGTTTAGTTTCAACAACTACTAAAATAATTCCTAAAATAAGTGCGGAAACAGTCATAATTATTATCCCTATCACTTGTCACACCCCTTACAATTACCACAACCATTATTTGAGTCTTTATAATTTTTGCTATAAAGATAAATACTTATAATACTTAATAAAATTATAATTATATATGCCATTATCCAAAATACCTACTAAATACAAGAGACATAATTGAGGCTGTTATTAAAGCAATAGGTGCTCCTTTAAAGCATTTTGGTATTCTAGCATATTCCATTCTCTCTCTAATAGTTGAAAAAATAAAAATTATTAAGGCAAAACCTAACCCACTACCAAGTGTAAACACTAACATTTCAATAAATGTATAATCATTATTAACATTTAACAAAGTTGTACCTAAAATCGCGCAATTGGTTGCAATTAATGGAAGAAATAATCCTAATAATTTATTTAGCTTTGAAAAATATTTTTTTATAATCATTTCTAACATTTGAACTGTTGATGATATTACTAATATAAACATTAAGGTTCTTAAATACGTAGTTTCAGTTGGTACCAAAATATAATTATAAATTAAGTATGTAATAATACTTGATAAAAGCATTATAATAGTTACTGAAACTCCCATTCCTACGGCACTAGTTTCTCGTTTAGAAGTACCAATAAAGGGACATATTCCTAAAAATTTTGTTAAGATAATGTTTTCGCTTAACATACTTGTCATAAACAATTGGAATAAAGTCATTTAACATCACTCCTTTT
>JAQVMY010000087.1 GCA_028703405.1 Bacilli bacterium | reverse complement strand
TCTCGTGAAGAAGAGGAAGTATGTATTGAGAAAACTAAAGAAGGGGATTTAGATGCTAGAAATAAATTAATTGAACATAATCTTAGGTTGGTGGCCCACATTGTTAAAAAGTATGACCATAATAAGGAGGATGTAGATGATTTAATTAGTATTGGTACGATTGGACTAATAAAAGGCATTGATAGTTATTCTAATAAACATGGAACAAGAATAACTACTTATTGCGCAAGATGTATTGAAAATGAAATTCTAATGTATTTTAGAGGTAATAAGAAAAATAATAAAAATATGAGTATTAATGAATCGATTGGTTTTGATAAAGACGGAAATGAGATAACATTTCTAGATATTTTAAAAACTCCAAAACCAGATTATGCTTTAGATATTCATAAACAGGATAGTATCGACCTTTTAAAAAGATACTTTAATATTTTAACAGAAAGGGAACAGGAAATTGTTATCAAAAGATATGGATTAAATAATAACGATGAGGTAACCCAAAAGGAAATCGCCAAACAATTAGGTATTTCTCGTAGTTATGTTTCTAGAATAGAAAAACGAGCTCTAACTAAAATATTAAGAGAATTTTTAAGAAATGATAGTGATATATTAAATTAAACTATCTATTTTTTAAAAACTAGTACTTGACAATATAAGGTACTTAATATAAAATGATATTGAGGTGATGTATGAATATTCAATTTAAAAAGGGTGTATTAGAACTTATTGTTTTAATATCCGTAAATAAAAGAGATATGTATGGATACGAACTTATTGCCCAAGTGTCTAAAATTGTAGATATTAATGAAGGTACTATTTATCCTTTATTAAAAAGACTTACTAATGAAAAATATTTTGATACTTATCTAGTTGAATCTAATGAAGGACCACCTAGAAAATATTATAAAATAACTAATCTTGGAAAAGAAAAAATGGAAGAACTAGTAGATAGTTGGAAAATATTTTCGGAATCAGTCAATAATTTTATGAAGGGAAGTGTTATTAATGACTAAGAAACAATTTTTAAGTGAATTGGAAATTAGGTTAAGTGTTTTAAATGATGTGGAAAAACAAGACATTATTAATGAATATAAGGATATTATTGAAGAAAAAATTCGTAATGGAAAAACAATTAAAGAAGCTATTGCTGATTTTGGTGATATAGATGAATTAACAGAAGAAATATTAAAAGCTTATAAGATAAATCCTAACTATAATAAAAAGGAAAATAATCAAACAGGTAGTTCTAATGTTTCAGTAGGTTTAGAATCAGGTATTCGTAAAGTTGCAAAAAAACTTGCGGTTGCTACAAAACAGATTGTTGATGAAATAAAAAATAGTAATAACAATAATCTTACGATGGAAAAAGTATTTGAAATTGTAATTAAATTTTTTATATTAATGGTTATTTTAATGTTTTTGAAATTTCCATTTCATGTTTTATATAATATGGGTGTTGTAATTTTAGATTTTGGTAATAATCCAATTGGAACAATTATTTTGTTTGCTTGGAAAATGATTATTTGGTCGATTTATTTTATATCTTGTCTAGCCTTAATTTATGTTTTCTTTCAAACTCAGTTAAAAAACATTGATGATGAGAAGTCGATAAAAAAAAATAAAATAAATAAAACAAATATTCAAGACAAACAAGAAGCTATCTTAGATGATAATATAAACAAAAAAAAGGCTGAACCAAAGCATATTTCTAATACAGGTTATATCCTTCGTGCTATTATCGGAATAACTATTTTGTTGCCTTTGATTTTCATAAATATTTCTTTATATCTAGGATTAACTATTGTTATTTATTTAATGATTAAAGGTATAGAAATATATGGAATTTTCATGATTGTTGTTGGACTTATATTTATTTTTACTAATGTATATTATGCCTTCTCCACTTTTATATATTCTAAGAAAAAGACTTATGTATTTCCGTATATAATTGGAATAATACTTATAACAATCGGTTCGTTATTTACTTTTGATTATATTAGTAGTATTGAGTATTATGATAAATTACCAGAAATAAATGCTAATACAAAGACAGTAACTTATAAAGAACAAATTGAAGGTGATTTAATAGTTGGAAGCTATTATAACAATAATGTTAAATTATTAGTAAACAAGGAGTTACAAGATAATGAAGTTGTTATTGATGTTACTTACTTTGATGATTATCTTTCAATAAATAAAGATTTTCATCATCTTTCAAATACTGATAAAACATTTATTGGTTTTTATACTACTAATCGTAAGGGTTTTAGAAAAGTTATTATTGATGCTATGAATAAATTAAAAAAACGTAAAGTATATAATTATCAAGGGTTGTTTGATATTGATATAATGGTTTATGCTAATGAAAACACTATAAATAAAATAAATAAGGATTGATAAAACAATTCTTTTTTCTTTGAAGGAAATAGATAATAATTAAAGTATGTTATTAGTAGGAGGAGATGTGTATGAAAAAACTATTAATAACAATTATATTTATATTGTTTACTATTAAAAGTGTAGGTGCTTCTACCAACACTTATTACTCTGAATATTCTGACTATGGTCCTCAATCAGATGTCAAGCCAGAAGAAACAGAATTGGTAGATGTTAAAAAGACAATTATGTATAAATATTATAAAGAAGAAAAAAATTATGGTGATTATTATTTAATAAATAACAATAATGAATTATTTCCTTATGCTGATACTAATGATTTTATTAAAACTGGTTACACTGACTGGAGTGAAAATATTCCACAAAACCAAGTTGGGCGTTCTATTAAGAATCGTGACATTTATTATTATCAAAATATGAAAAAAATAAGATATATTCATTTTACAGATATAAAAGGTGGTAAGGAGCAATTAAATATTAATGAAATAATTGTCACAGAAAACAATCATAATATACCATATACAATTTATTGTAATGGTTGTAGTACAAACTTTTTTGAGAAGATAACAAATGAAAAAATAAATTATGAAAATTCTTATTTGTTATACGGTGGTTACTTAAGACTTGATTTAGGTGAATATTATAATATATCTGATCTTAATGTTAAATTTTATATAACTGATATAAGTAATTCTGAAAAAAGGTACAGCCTAAGTACTAGTCGTGAAGAGCCTTTCAATAGCAAAATATATAGTAATGTTATGACGAAAATGTATTTTAAACATAATGACTATAATGAAATTAAAGAAATTAGTCATAAATTAGACGAAATAAATTTAATTTCGCCAGAATGGGAAACTAAGATTAAAAGTTATAATCCAATCATAGCGACAAAAACTAGAAAGGTAGAACAACGAAAAGAATACAGTTATCAAGATACGCTCTATCGTCATTATAATTATCAAAAAAACTATACTAACGATTATTATGAAGAATCGCCATTAGGTTATCCAATTAAAGATGAAAGTGAGTATATTGAATACTACCAATCTAGATATCGTGATAAAGTAACCTTAAAATCTAAAATTATAATTGAGAATGAAGAACAAAAATTAGAAGATTTTGTAGTTGAAAATACAACCAATGAATTAAATATTAATGGTATTATTAATTATGAAGAAAATGGGGTTTATGAGGTTACTTATATATTTCCTTTTATTCAACTTGATAAATTAGTTTATGTTAATATTGCTCCAAAAGAGGAATCAAAGGATGATGGAGATGAAGATATGGACAATAATGATGAAGATATGGACAATGATGATGAAAATGTGGGTAATGATGATGAAGACATAGGCAATGATGATGAAGATGTAGGTGATGACGATGAAGACATAGGCAATGATGATGAAGATATAGATAATAAAGATGAAGATGAAGGTAATGATGATGAAGATGAAGGTAATGACGATGAAGATGAAGGTAATGATGATGAAGATGTAGGTGATAACGATGAAGACATAGGTGATGGTGATGAAGACATTGGTAATAAAGATGAAGACATAGGTGATGGTGATGAAGACATTGGTAATAAAGATGAAGGTATAAGTAATGATGATGAAAAAAATAATGATAATAAAATTGTAGTTAAATCTAAACAATCGGATAAAGAAGACACAAAAAAAACTGTAACTGAAAAACAAAATAATAAAGAATTAGTTAAAATTAATATT
>JAQVMY010000014.1:14998-16562 GCA_028703405.1 Bacilli bacterium | reverse complement strand
GACATAAAGCGCCAATATATACCTCACTACCTTCTTGTCTTAATTCCTCATATATGGCTTCCGTAAGTTTTAATATATAACCTTTAGTTGCATAGTATGTGGCCATTAATGGTCCTGATAAGAAACCAGCAGTAGATGAGACATTTAAAATATAACCTTTATTTCTTTCTTTAAAATCTTTTAAAAAAACTTTTGTAAGAGTATGAACTGCTTTAATATTTAAATCAATCATATCTAGTTCTTTATCGAGATTTGTTTCGTAAAAGTTCCCAAAGACTCCAAAACCAGCATTATTGATTAAAATATCAATATTTTCCTTTTTTACTTTATTATATAATTTCATACAATTAAAGGTACTAGAAAGATCCATTGGTATTATTTTAATTTTATCTCCTAATTCTTTTTTCATTGCCTCTAAGTTTTTTTTATCACGAGCAACAAGAATTAATTCAAAACCTCTTTTATTTAGTACCCTTGCCATATCTGCACCTAAACCAGAACTTGCTCCTGTAATTAACGCTTTCATACTATCACCGTCCACTACTTTAATTATATAGTATATTAATTAATTTTACAACTTATGATAATTAAAGATAATTATAAACAAAAAAGAGTATATTACTCTTCTTCTACTAATTTTAAAATTACCATTAATGCGTCATCTCCACGACGTTCATTTAATTTTAAAATTCTTGTGTATCCACCATTTCTATTAGCATATCTAGGGGCCAAAACATCAAATACTTTTTTCGTTGCTTCGTTATCATTTTGTAGAAAGGCTAATGCTTTTCTTCTAGATACTAATGTTGCATTTTTTCCATATGTAATCATTTTATCTAAAAACTTACGAACTTCTTTTGCTCTAGTTTCTGTTGTTGTAATTTGTTCATTCATTATTAAATCTTTAGTTAAATTAGCTAACATACTTCTTCTATGTTTATTATCGCGTCCTAATTTTCTATACATAATATTCCTCCTACCTATTGATTTTCATCACGGAATTTAAGGCCCATTTCTCTGATTTTGTCAGATACTTCTTTTAAGGATTTTTTACCTAAATTACGTATTTTCATCATTTCTAATTCTGTTTTTTCCGTTAAATCACCTAGTGTATTGATATTTGCCCTTTTTAAGCAATTATATGCCCTTACTGAAAAATCTAAATCGTCAATTGAAGTTTCTAATTTTTTCTGTTTGCTATCTTCTTTCTTAGCAGTCATTACTCCTGTTAAGTCAGTAATCTCACTTAATTCAGTTAAAATATTTAAGTGTTCAATTAAAATTTTAGATGATAATGCAATTGCATCTTCTGGTCTCATTCCACCATTTGTGTAAACGTTAAGAGTTAGTTTATCATAACTATCATCTTGACCAACGCGAGCACCCTCAACTTCATAGTTTACTCGTTCAATTGGCGAGTATAAAGCATCAATTGGAATATATCCCATTTTGGTATTTTCAATATTTACTTTGTTTTCACTTGACGGAACATATCCACGACCATTTTCTATAATCATTTCCATATCAAGTTTTCCACCTTTTGATATAGTTGCGATAACTTGAT
>JAQVMY010000014.1:3266-14898 GCA_028703405.1 Bacilli bacterium | reverse complement strand
TTTTTCATACCAACTTCTGCTGCAGCTTTTCCTGCTGCTTCTGCTGACATTCCAGCTGCAAATGGTGTTGATTTTTTACTTCCCTTAAAACCTAAAGTTCCTGCTGATGCCCAACTAATTGCATTTCCTTCTTTATCACTAATGGTAACAATAGTGTTATTAAAGGTTGAATGTATATAAGCTTTTCCTTCTGGAACATTCTTTTTTACTTTTCTTTTTCTTGGTTTATAAGCCATTAGTTACCCTCCTTTTACTAAAAATTATTTTTTCTTATTAGCAACTACTTTTCCTTTTCCTTTACGAGTTCTAGCATTACGATTAGTTCGTTGACCTCTTACAGGTAAACCACGACGATGACGTGTTCCTTCATAAGAGTTAGTTTCCATTTTTGTTTTAATGTTCATGCTTACTTCTCGACGTAAGTCTCCCTCAGTAATATGTCTGTCTATCTCTTCACGGATAAGCGTTAACTCATCACTACTTAACTCACTTACTTTCTTATTAGAATCGATTTTTACATTGTCTAAAATTGTTTTTGATAAATTTTTCCCAATACCATAAATATAAGTTAATGAAATTTCAACTCTTTTATTATCTGGTATATCTACACCTTTTATTCGTGCCATAAAACACCTCCTATTATCCTTGTCTTTGCTTATGTTTAGGGTTTGAACAAATTACATGTACTCTCCCTTTTCTTCTGATAATTTTACATTTATCACATATTTTTTTTACTGATGGTTTTATTTTCATATAAATACCTCCTAATTTTTTCTATAGGTTATTCGCCCACGTGTTAAATCATACGGTGAGAGTTCTATAGTTACCTTGTCACCTGCTGAAATTCGAATGTGATTCATTCGGATTTTACCAGAAACGTGGGCGATTACTATATGTTTGTTTTCAAGTTCAACTCGAAATACTCCACCAGGTAATATTTCCAACACTTTTCCTTCTACTTCGATTGTATCTTCTTTAGCCATCATATCACCTCTTCGTTAAAATTTTAATCCCGTTTTTTGTTACTAAAACTGTATGTTCAAAATGAGCAGATGGGGAATTATCTGATGTAACAACTGTCCATCCATCATTTTTTATAAATACTTCATGTGTACCTAAATTAATCATTGGCTCAACTGCAATAACCATTCCTTCTTTTAAAAGTGGTCCAGTATTAGGTTTGCCATAATTAGGAACATCAGGTAACTCATGAAGTTCACTTCCTACCCCGTGACCCACCAGTTCTCTAACAACTCCTAAATTAAAATTTTTAATATACTTTGATATTGCATAACCAATATCTCCAACACGAACACCTGGTCTAATTACTTTTAAACCTTCGTACAAAGATTGTTCAGTATGCTCTAATAATAATTCTAATTCTTTACTTATTTTTCCAACAGGATATGTCCAAGCGGAATCACCATGATACCCTTTATAACAAGCTCCTATATCAATAGAAATTATATCACCTTTTTTAAGTTTACGATTACTTGGTATCCCATGGACTACTTCTTCATTTATAGAAGCACAAATTGATGCAGGATAACCTTCATGATTTTTAAAAGATGGTGTTGCACCAGATGCTACAATAAAGTTATAGGCTATTTCATCTAATTCTTTAGTCGTAATACCTGGTTTAATATACCTTTTTAGGTGATTATGCGTGTCACCAACTATTTTACCAGCAACTTCCATGATTTTTATTTCATATTCTGATTTGATATTAATCATTTAAATCACCATTATCTATTATATTAGTTATTTGTTTGAAAGTATATTCTTTACTCAATCCACTATCGATTTCGTAATAATTATTTTGGTGTCTATAATAATCTATTAACGGTTCTGTTTCTTCTAAATAAGTTTGGTATCTTTTTTCAAAGATTTTCACACTGTCATCTTTTCTTTTAATCAACAAACCATTACATTTGTCACATATACCGATTTTCTTTGGTTTTGTATTTTCAAACATATCATTATAAACTGTTTGGCAATCATTACATGTTAGTCTACCAATTATTCTTTTATAGGCTTCTTCTTTATCTAAATTTAGATAAAAGATATAATCAATTTTTTTATTATCTTTATCTAACAATTTATCATATATATATGCTTGATTTATATTTCTTGGAAAGCCATCTAAAATATAACCTTTCTCACAATCCTTATTACTTATTCTTTTAATTAATAATTCTACAATTGTTGAATCTTCAATTAAACTTCCTAAAGTCATTTCTTCTTTAATTCTTTTTCCTATTTCACTAAAATTTTTTATTTCATTTCTTAAAATAGAGCCCATTGAAATGTGGGGAATATTATATTTTTCAGAAATCATTTGTGATTGTGTTCCCTTACCAGCAGCTGGTGGGGAGATGAAGATTATGTTTTTCACTTACGACGTCCTCTTCGTTTCGTATATGTCCGACTTGTTAATTGACTTTCAAGACCTTTATATGTTTCAAGTGCTACACCAACAACAATTAATAGTCCTGTTCCACCAATTGATATATTTGCTGGTAATTTAGAAACAATACTAAATATGATTGGAAGACCAGCTATCACAGCAAGTGACAGAGCTCCAACCAATGTTAATTTATAAAGTGTTCCATTAATAAATTTGATTGTTTCTTCACCAGGTCTAGTTCCAGGTATGTAGCCACCATTCTTTTGTAAATTTTCAGCCATTTCTTTTGGTTTTAGTTGTAAGAATGTATAAAAATATGAGAATGCTATAATTAACATTATATACACAACGAATCCTATTGGAGTATCCATTGCTACATATTTTTTAATAAATTCTTCGTATGCTGGATTATCAAACATACCTACGAAAAAGGCTGGGATTGACAATAATGATGATGCGAAAATAACTGGTATAACTCCTGCTGAATTTAATTTAAAAGGAATATAAGTTTGTTTTCCTAAAACGCTAGTTGATTTATTTGCGTATTGAATAGGTATTCTTCTTTCAGCTGTTTGCTCAAATATCACACCAATAACAATTAATAAATAAATAATTACAAATAGAATAAAAATTAATATTCCTAAAACTGAGCCATCAACGGTAAAATTTTCCCAAGCTGACACAAACATAGATGGTAAACTTGCAATAATACCAGTCATAATAATCAAGGATATACCATTTCCAATTCCTTTAGCGGTGATTTGATCACCCATCCAAAGAAGAAAAGCTGTTCCTGCAGTTAAAACAGTTGCAAATTGCATATATTCTAGTACTGTTCCTGTTTTAATAAAGGCAAATGACATAATATAACCTTGAATGAAGGCCAGAACAATACCTAACACTCTTGTAATTTGATTTATTTTAATACGACCCGTATGTCCTTCTTTAGCTAAATCTGATAAGTAAGGAACAATATCCATCTGCGCTAATTGAATAATTATCGATGCAGTAATATAAGGCATAACTCCTAATCCAAATATAGAGAATTGAGCTAAAGCCCCTCCACCCATAACATTCATTAATTCTAAAAAGCCTAAACTATTAGTCCCAAGTTGTGATTGATCAACTCCTGGAACAACAATAGTTGTACCTAATTTAAATATAAATAAGGCAAAGAAAGTAAAAATTATTTTCTTTTGAATATCCTTATTTTTGGGATTAAATATCTGCTTGAATTTTGCAAACATTTTAGATCACCTCTGCTTTTCCACCTAATTTTTCTATTTTTACTAGGGCTGTATCAGAAAACTTATGTGCTTTAACATGTAATTTTTTTTCTAATGTTCCGTTTCCTAATACTTTTATTCCGTCTAATTGTTGTTTAATTAGACCCATTTCTTTTAATAATTCTGGTGTAATAACTGTTCCATCTTCAAATTTGTTTAAATCATTTAAATTAATAATTGCATAAACTGTTTTGAATGGGGCATTAGAAAATCCTCTTTTTGGAAGTCTTCTAAATAATGGTGTTTGACCACCCTCAAATCCTGGTCTTACTCCTCCGCCACTTCTGGCATTTTGTCCTTTTTCACCTTTACCACTTGTTTTCCCTAAACCGCTACCTGGTCCACGACCGACTCTTTTGGGAGTTTTTGTTGATCCTGGATTTGGATGTAAATTATGTAATTTCATATTATATAATCTCCTCTACTGTTTTTCCACGAAGTTGGGCAGTTTGCTCAACCGTTCTTTGTGATTTTAGGGCATTTAGGGTTGCATGTGCCATGTTAATTTTAGTGCTTGAACCTAATGATTTAGATAAAATGTCTTTAATTCCTGCCATTTCTAATACTGAACGAACAGGTCCTCCTGCTTTTACTCCAGTACCTTCAAATGCTGGTTTTAATAATACCTTACTTGCACCTTGTACACCAATTGCTTCATGAGGGATTGTTCTATTATCAACAAGTGCAACTCTAATAACATTTTTAGTTGCTACTTGAACAGCTTTCTTGATAGCATCTGGGACTTCATTAGCCTTTCCGACTCCTAGTCCTACAAGACCTTTCTTGTCACCAACTACTACAAGAGCTGAGAAACGGAAATTTCGTCCACCTTTAGTAACCTTAGTAACCCGACTAATATTAATAACTTCTTCTTCGAATTGCTTTGGGCGTGGCACTCTTTTTTTGTATTCCATTCATTAACCTCCTTAGAATTTTAATCCATTTTGACGTGCAGCATCAGCTAATTCTTTAACACGTCCGTGATACAGGTATCCACCTCTATCAAATTTAACTTCAATTATTTTTGCTTGTTTTGCTCTTTTAGCGAGTAATTCTCCTACTTTAATAGCAGCTTCTGTATTACCACCATTTTTAAGTTTTAATTCTTTATCAATAGAAGAAGCACTTACTAATGTCGTTCTTGTTTCATCATCGATGATTTGTGCAAAAATATTGTTATTCGATCTAAACACGTTAAGTCTAGGTATTGCAGAAGTGCCGCTTACCTTATTTCTTACTCTCTCATGTCTAGTTTTTCGTACTTCATTACGAGATACTTTTTTTATCATAGTAAATCTCTCCTTTACTCTAGATTACTTAGCAGCTTTCTTACCTGCTTTACGTATAACAACTTCGTCTTTATAACGAATTCCTTTACCTTTATACGGTTCTGGCTTTCTAATCTTGCGAATGTTAGCTGCAAACTCTCCAACAAGACATTTATCTATCCCTTTTATAATTAATTGAGTATTACTTGGTACTTCCACAGTTAATTTTTTTGGAATTTCAAGTTCAATTGGATGTGAGAAACCAGCTGCTACAACTAGTGTATTTCCTTTTAAAGTAAAACGATACCCTACACCAATTGTTTCTAATTTCTTTTCGAATCCTTCAACTACTCCAGTAATCATATTTTGAATGTTAGCATTTGCTGTTCCATGGAAATTTTTAAAATTGTCATTTCTTGCAATAACTTTTAATTCTTTCCCATTTATTTCAACTGTAATATTGCGATTGATTTCTGTAGAAAGTTCCCCTTTAGGGCCTTTAACATTTACAATATTACCATTTGTTTCAACTGTAACATTTTCCGGGATTGTTATTATTCTATTTCCTATTCGACTCATAATAATCCTCCTTACTTTCTACCAAATGTACGCTAATACTTCGCCACCAAGAGATTTTTCTCTAGCTTGCTTATCAGTAACAACACCACCTGATGTTGAAATGATGGCAATACCTAGGCCATTTAACACTTTTGGTACATCAGTTGCTTTTGCATAAACTCGTAGTCCTGGTTTAGAAATTCTTTTTAATCCAGTAATTACTCGTTCCTTATTTTGTCCATATTTCAAATTTAAGACAATTACATCTTGAATATCATTTTTTTTGATTTGAAATTCACTTACAAATCCTTCTTCTTTTAATATTCTTGCTATTTCTAACTTAACTTTTGAAGCGGGTACTTCAACTTCTTTATATCGCATTTGATTTGCATTACGAATTCTTGTAAGCATATCTGCAATTGGATCATTAACTACCATAAATATCCTCCCTTCAATTTACCAGCTTGATTTTTTGACGCCTGGTATTTGTCCTTTATATGCTAGTTCTCTAAAACAAATACGGCAAATTCCATATTTTTGCAAAACTGCATGTGGTCTTCCACATTTTTGACAACGTGAATATGTACGCACTTTGAATTTTGGTTTCCTACTAGCTTGTATAACTTTGCTTTTTTTAGCCATAATATCCTCCCTTTTAGAGTTACTTCTTAAACGGCATACCAAAGCCTTTTAAGAGATCGTACGCTTCTTCATTAGTTTTTGCTGTTGTAACAAAAACAATATCCATACCACGCACTTTAACAACATTATCATATTCGATTTCCGAAAAAATTAATTGTTCTGTTAAACCTAATGTGTAATTTCCACGTCCATCAAAAGCTTTAGGTGAAATCCCTCTAAAGTCTCTAACTCGTGGCAATGTAATACTGATTAGTTTATCTAAAAAGTTGTACATATTTTCCCCTCTTAGAGTTGCTTTACAACCAATTGCTTGACCTTCGCGAAGCTTAAATCCTGCAATTGCTTTTTTAGCTTTTGTTGTAACTGGTTTCTGACCAGTAATTGCTTCTAGATCATTCATTGCTGCTTCAATAAGTTTTGAATTATGCGCAGCATCACCAACACCAATATTAATAACAATTTTATCAATTTTTGGCACTTCCATAACAGATTTATAATTATATTTTTCCTTTAAACTAGGTATGATTTCTTTATTATATTTTTCTTTTAGGCGGTTCACTGTATACCCTCCTTCCAATTAATCAAGACTCTCGTTTGATTTTTTACTTACTCTTATTTTTTTGTTATTTTTATCAGTTGTATGTCCTATTCTGGTTCTTATTTTTGTCTTCGGATCCAGAATCATAACATTAGAAGCATTAATTGGAGCTTCATGTTCAACAATACTACCAGGATTTTGTCCGTTGCCCTTTTGATGTCTCTTAATCATATTAACATTTTCGACAACAACTTTATTTTCATCACGTAGTATTTTTGTTATTCTTCCTTCTTTTCCTCGATCTTTTCCAGAAATAACTACAACTTTATCTCCTGTTTTAAAGTTCATGTTTTACCTCCTATAACACTTCTTTAGCAAGTGATATAATTTTCATATAATTTTTTTCACGTAATTCACGTGCTACTGGTCCGAAAATGCGAGTTCCAACAGGACTTTTATCTTCTTTAACAATAATGCAAGCATTATCATCAAACTTAATATAAGATCCATCTTCTCTCTTTAGACCAAACTTGCTTCTAACAATTACAGCCCTAACAATTTGTCCTTTTTTTACTGTACCATTAGGAGTTGCTTTTTTTACAGTTCCAACAACTATATCACCAATATTTCCCGTTTTAACAACACTGCCACCTAGCACACGAATAACTAGAAGTTCACGAGCACCAGAATTGTCAGCAATTTTTACACGGCTTTCTTGTTGAATCATATATTAATCCTCCTTATTTGTTCACAATTATATAATAATTGATTTTTCTAATATTTCTACTAAACGATAATGTTTTGTTTTTGAGATTGGTCTAGTTTCGACTATACGAACTTTATCTCCAATTTTTGCTTCGTTTTTATCATCGTGAACAGCATATTTTTTAGACATTTTAACATGTTTTCCGTATAGTTTGTCAATTTTATAATTTTCAACTAAAACTGTTATTGATTTTTCACCTTTATCGCTTACTACTTTTCCTATTAATTCATGAGTTCTTTTATCTTTCATAATGCCCTCCTTAATTTCCATTTAATTCACGTTCGCGTAGTATTGTTTTCATACGTGCTACTAGTTTTCTTAATTCTTTTATCCTAGAAGGCTTTTCAAGATTTCCAGTAGCTTGGCTAAAACGTAAATTAAATAATTCTTCTTTATATTCTTCAATTTTATTTGTGATTTCTTCGCTTGAAAGATTTCTTATTTCATCAATTTTCATTAGCTTCACCACTTTCTTTTTTTACAAATTTACATTTGATTGGTAACTTATGCATTGCTAAACGAAGCGCTTCACGAGCTACTTCTTCACTTACACCGTCTACTTCAAACATAATTTTTCCCGTTTTAACAACTGCCACCCATTTATCAGGTTGACCTTTCCCTTTACCCATACGAGTTTCCAAAGGAATGCTTGTTAATGATAAGTGTGGAAAAATATTAATCCATACTTTCCCGCCTCTTTTCATATAACGTGTCATCGCAATACGAGCAGCTTCAATTTGTTGTTGAGTAACCCAAGCACCTTCCATAGCTTTTAATCCGTATGATCCGAAATGTAATTCAACATTACCTTTCGATTCACCTTCATAACTAATACGATGTGGCTTACGATACTTTGTCTTTTTTGGTATTACTGCCATCTGTATTACCTCCCTTATTTTTCTTTTCAGGAAGGATTTCTCCTTTATAAATCCATACTTTAACACCAATTTTTCCAAATGTTGTGTCTGCTTCTTTATGAGCGTAATCAATATCAGCTCTTAAAGTATGAAGTGGAATCATACCTTCAGTATAACCTTCAGTTCTTGCCATATCAGCCCCGCCTAAACGTCCTGATACTGAAGTTTTAATTCCTTTTGCTCCTGCTTTCATTGTGTTTCTCATAGCTCTTTTTTGCGCAACTCTAAATGAAACACGATTTTCAATTTGTCTTGCAATATCTTCTGCAACTAGCGCAGCATCAATACTAGGATTTTTAACTTCCATAATTGAAATTTGAATATTTTCATTAACTATTTTAGCTAGTTTTTTTCTAATCTTTTCGATTTCTTCCCCACCGTGTCCAATTACAACACCAGGTTTTGCAGTGTTGATAATTATTTCGGTCTTTTTAGCTGTTCTCTCAATAAGAACACTTGAAACTGCTGCGTCTTTGAATTTTTTTTCTAAATATTCACGAATTTTAATATCATTTACTAAAAATTTAGAAAAATCTTTATTTCCTGCATACCATTTAGATTGCCACGTTTTATTAATACCTATTCTAAGTCCGATTGGACTAACTTTTTGACCCATCAGTTACCTCCTTTGCTTATTTTTCATCACTTACAACTATTGTAATATGACTTGTTCTTTTTTTAATTGGATCTACGTGTCCGCGAGAACCAAATTTAATTCTTTTCATTGTTTGACCTTCATCAATGAATGCTTTTTTAACATATAAATTTTCTTTATTTAATTCTAAATTATTTTCAGCATTTGCTACCGCTGAAACTAATACTTTGTAAATTAATCTTGCAGCTTCTTTATTTAAATTTTTTAAAATAACATCTGCTTCAGTTACGCTTTTATCACGTATTAAATCTATAACTAAACGAGCTTTGCGAGGTGCTATTCTAACACTTTTTGCAATTGCTTTTGCTTCCATTATAGTCCTCCTCCCTGGCTTTAATTACTTTCTATTCTTGCCATCGCCATGACCACCAAATTTACGGGTTGGTGCGAATTCACCTAATTTACGTCCAACCATATCTTCTGTTACATAGACAGGAATAAATTCTCTACCATTATGTACAGCAAATGTGTGTCCTATAAATTCAGGATAAATCGTTGAACGGCGAGACCAAGTTTTAATGACTTCCTTTTTCCCAGAACCACTAACTTTTTTTACTTTACTCAGTAAATGATTGTCAATAAATGGTCCTTTTTTTAAACTTCTTGCCATTTAAACCATCCTTTCAATTATTTTTTACGACGACGAACGATTAATTTGTTTGATGCTTTTTTCGTGTCGCGTGTTTTTAAACCTAACGCAGGTTTACCCCATGGAGTAACAGGTGCTTTTTTACCAATTGGTGAACGACCTTCTCCACCACCGTGTGGGTGATCATTAGGATTCATTACTGAACCACGAACTGTTGGTCTAATACCTAAATGTCTTTTACGACCAGCTTTACCTAAATTTACTAATTCGTGATCTTTATTTCCAACTTCGCCAATAGTAGCACGACAAGTTCCTAAAACCTTACGAACTTCACCACTTCTTAAACGAAGTAATGTGTATTTTCCTTCATGTCCTAATATTTGAACTGATGAACCAGCTGAACGAGCCATTTGCCCACCTTTTCCTGGTTTTAATTCAACATTATGGACCATTGTTCCCTCTGGAATTTTTTCTAGTGGTAAATTATTTCCAACTTTGATGTCAGCTTTTTCACCACTTTCAATTTTGTCTCCTACTTTTAAAGTACTAGGAGCAATAATATATCTTTTTTCTCCATCTCGATAATTTATTAAAGCTATATTTGCTGTTCTATTTGGGTCATATTCAATTGAAGCAACTGTTCCGATAATATCGTCTTTATCTCTTCTAAAATCGATAACACGATATTTTCTTTTAGCGCCACCACCACGGTGTCTAACGGTTGTCTTTCCTTGATTATTACGACCACCTGATTTTTTTAATGATACAACCAATGATTTTTCAGGAGTTGTTTTTGTAATAACCGAGTTATCAACAGTTGTCATCCCACGAGTACCACTAGTCATAGGTTTATATGTTTTTATTGCCATATTAATCCTCCTTCAAATTATTGAAGTTCAATAGAACTTCCCTCACTTAATTTAACCATTGCTTTTTTGATTTTATTCGTCTTACCAATGTGACGACCAACTCTTTTTTTCTTTGGTTTCATATTGATAATATTTACACTATCAACTTTAACATTAAAAATCTTTTCAACAGCTTGTTTAATTTGTACTTTGTTAGCACGAGTATCAACACTAAATGTATAAGTGTTATTATCACGAACTAAATCATTACTTTTTTCAGTAATAATCGGTGCTTTAATAATATCTCTATAATTACTCATCATTAGATAAGCACCTCCTCTATAGCTTTTACTGCATCAACAGTAATTACCATTTTATCTGCACTGATGATATCAAGTGTGTTTATTTCACCAGTTTGTAATAACATAATATTTTTTAAATTTCTTGTTCCAAGAATTAAATTATCAGTTAATTCTTCAACAACAATTAATGTTTTTTGATCAGTAATCCCTAGTTTATCTAAGGTTTTGATCATATTTTGTGTTTTGGAACTTTCAAGATTAAAGTTATCAACAATGATTAATTCACCATCAATCGCTTTATAAGCTAAAGCAGATTTAAGTGCTAATCTTTTCTCTTTACGATTCATCTTTTTACCGTAATCTCTTGGTGCAGGTCCGAATGTTACTCCTCCACCTACCCAAATTGGTGATCTAGTACTTCCGTGACGTGCACGACCTGTACCCTTTTGACGCCATGGTTTGCGTCCTCCACCTATTACTTCGCTACGTGTTTTTGTTGCATGAGTACCTTGTCTTTGGGAATTTCTAGTTAATTTAATCGCGTCATATAATACAGCATCATTAGGCTCGATCGCCCAAATTTGTTCATTTAAAGTAATATCTTTAATTTTTTCACCACTAGTATTTAATACAGATGTTTTACCCATATCTATAACCTCCTATTAATTTTCTGATACTTCAGTAGTTTCTTCTACTGCAGCATCCTCAGTTGTTGGTTCTTCTACCAATGGTGTTTCTTCTGATACTACTTCAGGTTCTTTAACATCATAGAAGTTAAGTTCTTCTGTTTTGTTAATCTTTCCTGGATTTTTGACTGCTGATTTAATAACTACTAATGATTTTTTAGGTCCAGGTA
>JAQVMY010000014.1:0-3166 GCA_028703405.1 Bacilli bacterium | reverse complement strand
ATAGTTTCCTTACTTGGATTGTTAATATCAATTAGTCTTTTGTGTGTTCTTTTTTCAAATTGTTCTTGTGAATCTTTATATTTGTGAACAGCTCTCAAAATAGTGATTTTTTCAATTTCCGTTGGTAACGGTACTGGACCACTAATTTCTCCACCTGTTCTTTTCACAGTTTGAATGATTTTTGCACATGCAGTATCTAAACTTTTATGTTCAAATGCCTTCAATTTGATACGAACCTTTGCTTTTGACATCTTTTTTCCTCCCTTCGCCTACATCTGGTGTAGACTAACTCCGCGCAAATAACTTGATAGCCTTTATTTTAAATAACAACTCAACCTGGCGTATCAATAACCTCGCACATCATTGCTTTCACACACAATATGATTATACATATTTATTCTATGCAATGCAAGAACTTTTGATGTTTTTTTTGTTTTTTATTAAATAAACAGGTACTATTTACACTAAAATTAACATCAACATTAATTTAATTTATTAGTTATTTATTTATTCTAATAACTTTGGTGGTGCTTTTTGACAATTATATTCCTTTATGCTAATATATCAATTAATAAATGAATGAATGAAAGGAGAAAAAAGAAAAATGAATAGATTAGAATTTAAAAATGTAATGGATGTTTTAGGAATTGATAATAAAGTTTCTAATATAAAAGGTAGATACGGATCTACCGAAGATGTACATAGTTGGAACGATTTTAAAATTTATTTTTACGGAAGTTATTATTCAGTTGTAGAAGGTAAGATACCTTTAGAAGTCGCAAAAATAATTTATGATAAATATCCAAATAATCCTTATTCTATCAGAGTTGCTGGTGGGGCAGATGATAATAAACCTAGCGATTGGGCAAAAAGCGAAGAATACAATAAATTTGTAAATGCAGCTTTCGAGGTGTTTAAAGAGGATTGCAATTATTTCAATAAATATAAAGCAGTTATTAATAATAAAAAGCAAAAAATTTTAGAAAAAGACCCAGAAAGTCTATATATTGATATGTATCACATAGACACAAAGGAAGGATTATTAATACTTATTACCGAATTACAAGATTATTTTATAAGAAAAATATTGAATAATCCTAACATTAAGGGACAAGTTGTTATGCAATCAAAATTATTAGCAGAAGTTAATAGACGATTAATTAAACAAAGTAATCCTTATTTAAGTACTAACCAATGGATTAAAGAACAAGATATTATGATATTAGAAAAAACAAAAAATCGTCAAAGTGATGACGAACAAGAAAATAAAATTAGATGTTTATTAAATAAATTTGATGAAATCATAAATCCCTTTACTAATGATGAAATAGAAATGCTTGATCCAAATAATTATACAGACAAAATAACATTTAATTGCTACGGTGATGAAAATGAAATAAATCTTACTGTTATTGATAAAAAAACTAAATTCTGGGCTGAACATAAAAGAAGCGAGAAATTTATGACTTATGGTCTATATTATGGAAAAAAACCAAGAATACATATTCATCACTATTTTGATGCAAAAGATGAGAATCTTAGGTCCCCTGTAGAAGTTATTTGCTTAAGCCACTCTTATGATAAGTTTAATGATAAACGCGAAATTGATTTAAGATATGACCTAACAAACGGTCTTACTTATAAAACTTATGCTAATGAGGAGGAAAAGCAATCAATTACACCAGAACAAAAAACCTTAATTATTAATGAATTACAAAAAGCTATTCAAACAGCAGAATTAATAACTATTAACAACATGAGCAAACCAAAAGAACAAAAAACAATAAAGAAAACGGTGTATTAATAGAAATTATTTATTTTTAAAATGAATCTTTTTGCATAATGGTGTTTTTCTGCTTCCTTCATGAAAGTTTATATCTTCTAAATTTTCGTGAATGTTGTATATTTGCATTCCATTATCCTTTAATATTTGCAAATCAGTATCTTTAAATGCTGGACACGGAAGTATTACTCCATCATATCTAATAACACATTTATCATATCCGGCTGTACATAAATGATTATCCTCATCAAGCATTGGTATACCATTTCTTATATCTACATTTGTCATTTTTGTATTTTTTACAATATTTTTAAATTCATTTAATTGCTCTACAGATAGCATTATGCTATCTAAATTTTTTCGTCCCCTTCCTTGAGGAACAAATCTTAAAATACTTATACGACTTACCCCTCCTAATTCGGCAAGTTCAACTATTTCTGGAAAAAATTTGTAATTTGATAACATTGGTATAAAATGAATTTCTGATTCAATACCTTCTAAATTTGTATTTAATATTGACTTTAGAACATTAGCATATTGATTTTTCGTTCCCATTAAATAATTATATTCATCTACTTCTGATGCCTGAAAATCAAATACAATTTTATCTAATCCAAGTTCTTTTAACTCTCTTAATGTTTCCCTATTAATACAATCATAGTCATTTTCCTCAATTTGATTTATAATTTTTATATTATATTTATTTAAATTATTTTTATCTTGTTCGTTAATTTTTTTTCTTTTAGTTATACCACTAGTATATATAATTGTTTTAATTTCTTTTTGCTTAAAATATTCAACAATTTGAAAAAGTTCTGGATGAAAAAAGGGTTCTCCACCCGAAATGGAAATTTCTTTTATTTCTGCTATACTGAGAAGCTTATCAATTGTTTTTTTAATAATATCAAAACTGATAATCCTTTCACAATCAATTGATGACAATGATGAGCAGAATATGCAATTATTCGGACATTTTTGGATTATTTCAAAACACAAATCTTTTATCATTATTATCCCACCTACATCGAAATATTAAGATATAGTATAACATTACAAATTATATATATCAATAAATTAAATAAATAAGTTTGTTTTTTAAATGAATTTTATAGAAAGAATGTTATAATTACAATGGGTGTTATATATGAATTTAATTGGAGAACATAAATCTATTAATGAACAAATTGAAATATTAAAACAAATTTTACTACAAAACAAAAAGTTAAGCACTCTTTTAAAAAATCTTCAAGATTCTGATTTGAAGAATTATTATGTTGGTGCTGGATCTATAAATCAGACAGTATTTAATTATTACCATGATTTTGATTTAGATTATGGAATAAAAGATTTTGATATTGTATATTTTGATGAGGATACTAGTTA
>JAQVMY010000086.1 GCA_028703405.1 Bacilli bacterium | reverse complement strand
AAAATATAACGTTAAAGTTATTGAAATATTTTAGAAAGTAATTTATACTTTCTTTTTTCATTTGTAAATAGATTAATTAAATTCTCTATTTAATTTCTTGTTTTTTCTGATATTGTGTTGACAATAGTGCATAAAATGATATAATTTATTTATGGGTGGTTATATGGTAAAAGTAGTAATTGTAGAAGATATATTATAAAAAAATAGAGGTTTTTTCTCTATTTTTCTAATGAAGGAGTGATTTTTTGAAAATTAATTATAATTTGACTTTAATAATGTATATTAAATCATTAAAAAGTCAGAAACTTATTAAAACATGGGCTGAAGGGGCAAGGATTTATTTTGATGTTGAAAAGCAAGAAATAACACCAACTGCTTTAAGTAATCAAGCAAAAAAATTATTGATGAGTTCAATTAACATGCAATTATTATTTAACTATTTTGAAATGACCGACCAATTAATAGCCAAACCAGAGTTAGAGAGTGAACCTTTTGTAGAAGAAAATAATGATTTTAAATTAGCTACTGATGCGATTATTAGAACTTTATCTATTCCAGAAGAAGATTATAAAACAGTTTTTGATATTGATATTGAAAATGATTCTAAGGAATTAATTAGAAAAAAGATAACAAATAAAATTACTGATGATGTTTTTTTACTTAATTACTTAGGGTTTAATCCTGGGTACTATGAAGTCCAAAAAATAGTTAGTGGAGCATGGACTACACCAGTTAAGGTAGAAAACAGCGCAGGTGAAAAATCTGTTGAAGTTATTTTAAATGAAAAATTTAGTGTTGTAATTGGTAAACGAAAAAATGCATTACTTTACTATACTAAAGAAGAATGTGATGAATGGTTAGATAATTACTTTAAAACTAGAAAAATAACACCATTTGATTTTTTTGAAGAAAAACAAAAAACAAAAGGTAAAAAAGAAGAATATGATCAAAATTTAATTATGGTTTGTCCTGGACCAGAACTGCATTTAGGTAAGTTAGGCTCTGTTGTTGATTATGAAGATTATTCTACTAAACAAGCTATGTGGAGGCTTAAACAAACGGCTTTTGAAATAGCCAAATATCAAGAAAAAAACAAAGCTTCTGCGCTTATCTTGGGAATTGGAAATGATTATTATAATAGTGATACAGTAGATGACAAAACTACCGCAGGAACTCCACAATATAATGATAGTCGCTTTAAAGAGGTATATTTATGGGGTAAAATTGGTTACTTTCAAATGATTGAAACCTTAAAATCAAAATTTGATAAAATTGTTCTTAAAGGTAATCCTGGAAATCATGATGAAAAATCAAGTTTTAGTTTATTTACTAATATGTATGATATTTATAATATAACACAAGATCCTAAAATAGATGTATCATTCTCATATAAAGATTTAAGATATACAACTTGTTATGAATATGGTTGTAATTTAATTGTTTTCTCTCATGGAAAAAGTCCGGAAGGGAAAAACTTAAAGGATCAATCATTAGCTGAATCAATTAAATATCAGTTTCCAGAAGAATATGATCGTGCTAGAAATGTTTATGTTTTTGCTGGGCATCTTCATCAAGATTCTGAAAATAAATTTGATAAAGTAACAATTCTTAGAACAGCTTCTTTAACAGGTATTGAAAGTTGGCATTATTCAAATTTATATTTAGGTCAAAGACAAGGTCATAGTGTATACTTGATTGATAAAAACAAAGGATATGTTGGGAAAAATAATATTACTATAACTAAAGAAGAAAAAAACAATAAGATTAAAGGTGCCAATCGTAACGAGGACACTAATATTGTTAACGCTATGACTAAAGCCTTGGATTTAACTGAAAACAGTTATAACGCTGAAAAAACAAAAAAGGAACTTGCTCAATTAAAAAGACAAATGACAATTGTTACTAAAGAACATAAATTATTAGTAGACGCTATTGGTGAAGTTCTAGGTTTAGATATGTCTGGTTATAGTGAAGAAGAAATTACTGAATTAATGACTCTTTTAGGATATAAAGAAAAAATTACTCCATTAGAAAATAAAAAACAGTTAATCTTAAAATATAAAAATAAATAAATTAAAGATTTAGTTAGAAACCAAATCTTTTTTGGCAAAAACTTGTAAAAAAACCAAATATATTATATACTATTTAAGTATGAGGAGGAAATTATGGAAAATAAAAATATCAAAAAAATTACAATTAAAGTAGAAGGTAGCGAATGGGAACATGCCTTAGACCATGCTTTTGAACATGCTAATGCAAATGCTAAGATAGATGGTTTTAGACCAGGTAAGGCTCCTAAAGATGTTTTCATTAAAAAATATGGAAAAGAATCTCTATATATGGAAGCTGCGGATCACGCTATGAATGATGCTTATGTTAAAATGTTACAAGAAAACGCTGATTTAGAATTAGTCGCACAACCAGATATTGATTTAAGTAATGTTGATGAAAATGGTGTTGAATTCGTATTTACTTTAACTTTAAAACCAGAAGTTAAATTAGGTAAATATAAAAACTTAGGTATTAAAAAAGATGAAGTTAAAGTAACTGATGAAGAAGTTGATAATTCTTTAAATCAAACTTTACAAAACTATGCTGAAATTAGTGTTAAAGAAGGTGCAATAGTATCAGGAGATACTGCTATAATCGATTTCGAAGGTTTCAAAGACGATGTAGTTTTTGAAGGTGGTAAAGGTGAAAACTATTCATTAGAAATTGGTAGTAATAGTTTTATTCCTGGATTTGAAGAGCAACTTATTGGCCTTAAAAAGGGTGATACTAAAGAAGTTAAATTATCATTTCCAGAAGATTATCACAGCGAGGAATTAAAAGGTCAACCGGTTGTTTTTAAAGTAACTGTTAACGAAATAAAAGAAAAGGTTATTCCAGAGTTAGATGCCGAATTCTTTGAAGACTTGGGTATGGAAGGAATTGATAGCAAAGAAGCTTTAGAAAAACAATTAAGAGAAAACCTAATAGCTAGAAAAGAAGTTGATTCTGAAAATAAATATATTGATCAATTATTAGAAGAATCTGCTAAAACTGTAGAAGTAGATATTCCTGAAATTATGATTGATGAAGAAGTAACAAGAATACTTGGGCAATATGAAGAAAATTTAAAAATGCAAGGTTTAAACTTAGAACAATTTTATCAATTTACTAATTCAGATGAAAATGCATTAAGAGAACAAATGAAAGAAGAAGCTATTAATCGTGTTAAATATCGTTTAATGCTAGAAGAAATTGCAAAAGTTGAAAAAATAGAAATAACTGACGAAAAAGCTAAAGAAGAAGCATTAAAATTAGCAAGTAAGTACCAAATGGAAGAAGAAGAATTCTTAAAGTTATTTGGTGGAATAGATATGATTAAGTATGATTTACAAATGCGTGGAGCAATTGAGGTAATGAAATAATAATTTAAATTATGTTGTGGAGGTTAGTTTATGAGCAGCTTAAAGTTTAGAGCCGTAGGGCTAATGCTGTTGATTAATAGTGTAATTTATTTGTTTCTAACAATGATTTTTATGTATGAAGCATTTAGTATGATTAGTCAGATTTATAGGGGTACATCATTTTTACTATTATTTATATCATTAATATTGTTCTACATCCATGTTATTGGTGGTGTTCGATTTTTAGAATTTAGCAAGATGGATGACTTGGAAATAGAAAAAAATAAAAATAAGGTTTTAGGTTGGACAGTAGCAACTTTTTATGTAAATTTTATAATTGGAATATTTGCATTTATTGCATGTTATTCAATAGAAAAAAAATAAACATGTGACTATCCAAAATACAAAAAGCATTAGGTAAGTTATCTAATGTTTTTTTTCTTTAGCCATGATATAATAATGATGAGAAGGTGATGTTCATGGTAATTGAAGTGTTAGTTGAAATAAAAGCAAAAAGAATTGATAAAACATTTACTTATAAAGTACCTAATAATTTAATTTCAGAAATTGAAATAGGTAAAAGAGTATTAGTTCCTTTCAACAATCGAAAATTAGAAGGCTTTATTTTAAAGATAAATAATGATGATAATAATTATGATTATGAACTTAAAGAAATAATCTCTGTTATTGATGAGTATCCAGTATTAAATGATGAATTAATGAAGCTGGGTCGCTATATTAGTAAAAAAACATTATCACCATTAATAACTGCTTACCAAACAATGTTACCAACTGCCCTTAAGGCTAAAAAGGGATTAGTCGTTAATAAAAAATATGAAAGATATTTAAAATTAAGTAGTAATTTTGATGTCAATAAA
>JAQVMY010000085.1 GCA_028703405.1 Bacilli bacterium | reverse complement strand
TACTAACACATGCTTGGAGATTACGGATATTATTGAATTGGTTGATGGTTTAAAAATAAAAATTGAGTTTAAATATGATAATTCTAATAACATAGACTACTTATTAAAAGATCATATTCTTATTAATAAAGAATTTGGTGAGTTTATTAATTACACATTTTTAATAAGTTTAAATGAATATAAAAAAATATATAATAAATTATCTTTATACACTATTCATATTAAAGAAATAGAAAACATTCTAATTGAAAACTAGAATGTTTTTTTATTATTTAGTTGGAGTTATCGACATATCAAAATTACGAAGTTCATAAATACCTAACCCATCTGAAAGCCCTGCTGAATTTTTATTAGTTGTTAAATTTATACTCACAAGTTCATTTTTTTTAGGCTTTATTACTATTTTAAGACTAGGATAACTACCTGTTCCAGTAGTCCCATTTTCATTTATTATATCTATTACTGTGGGTAACAAACCTGCTGGTCGGACATTTGTTACATCTGAATTAACTGTAACTAATGGTTCAATATAACCTTTATCTATTGCATCAGTTATATGTCCACTATAGCCATCTTTAAAGTTTAATCTTAAATTGCTATAGCCTATATCACCACTATTACCACCTGTAGCAATATAAATTAAAATCCAAGAATTTTGTTTTTCTAAAGGATTTACTATTTTGTATTCAAAGTCATCAATTCTTAATTTCATTCCTCTAGTAACTTCCTTTTCTACCAACATTATTTGATCATCAGCATTAAATGGTTGCAAACAAGGATAATAATAGTTACTAGTATTCCCTTCTATATAGGGCTCACTTATTGTACACCATCCTTTTAAATCTTTTTCAGGATCATTAGTTGTGTAAATATTATCATACCTTAACTTTAAATCCGTTCCATAATCAACCACTATTTCTTTTAATTTATCTATTATAACAACTGGTTCTTGTAATTCTTTTATTAAATTTAGATTAATATCATATTTAACAATAATAGCATCTTGATGACCCTTATTAAAGTTATTTAATTCTCTATTAATTGAATAACTATTTCCTGAAATTAATAATTTATTATCCTTAGTTTTTATAATTTTTCTAAATTTTTCACTATTATCTCCACCAAATGTTTTTTTAGCAATAACATTCCCGTTACTCGTATTAAATTTTACAATTATTCCATCACTATAACCTTCTTTTGCCTTTGATAATTCTTGCATATCCATATCTCTTGATTTACTATAACCTATTGCTACTACTTCATTTTCATTAACATTAGTAATTCCATAAAATATTTCATTTTCAATTCCACCAAATGACTTCTTCCATAATATATTTTCCAGATTTTTATCATATTTAACTATAATAGCGTCGCTATATCCATTATCGGCTTTGCTTAAACCTTCCATATCCTCATTCGAAGACATGCTGTTTCCAACTACTATATATCCATCACTTACTTCAGTTATATCAAGAAAGTTTTCTTCTTTGCTTCCTTTAAATGATGTTTTTGTAACTAAATTACCATCAATATCATATTTAAAAATTATCCCTTCATGATTATAACTTTGATCAGTATATCCAATGCCTTCCATATCATAATCTTTTGAGTTAGAGCGGCCAGCTACAACATAATGATTATCAGTAGTTTTAATTATACTATTTATAACTTCATTGTATGATCCAACTATAAATTTTCTTAATGTAACATTTAAGTTTAAATCCGTTTTTAGAATAATACCGTCATATTGTCTAGTTGTTTGAGATACATCTGCTAAATCACCACTTTTGCTTCTTCCATCCACATTACCTACTATTATATAACTGTTCCCATCCATGATAATATTAGTAAATCTTTCATTATGGTTAGAGGCAGAGGAGTTGCTACCATAACTTTTTTTATATAGAACATTTCCATTAATATCGTATTTTACAATTATAGCATCTGAATTACCACCATTATAGCCAATAATGTCACCATCATCACTTGAGGTTTGTCCGACTGCAACATAACCATCTGGTCCTTCAACTACAGAATTAAATACATCATCATTACTTCCACCAAAGTTTTTAGACCATTCTACTTCGCCATCACTTTTAAATTTTACAATTATAGCATCATATTTACCATTGTTTTCTGTTCCATACTTTGTTATTACTTCAGAGTTACTTCTTCCAACAGCAATAAATCCTCCATCACTAGTTCCTTGTAAATCATTAAATTCATCTAGATACTTTCCACCATAACTTACATAATGACTTGCAAAACTACTTGCTTCGGTTAAGCAATCTACATATGCATTATATTCATAATCGTCATTACTTGTTTTTTCTATTTCAACATATCCTACACATCTATCTTCTAAACTTAATGGTAGTCTTAATTCATCTGTTAATCCTTGTTCCATTAAAGTATCTAATTCAATTGTTATAATATCTCCTACGTTAACCGGTAAATTATCTTTATTTTTTTTACTTCCTAATATCATTTGTTCTTGATACCAATCAAAGAATATCTCATTATATAATTGTAGTGAATATTCTACCTTATTATTATTTTTATATAGTAATACTTTAGTATCATCACTTATATTAAGATTATTTAAGGTATTTATAATGTTACCTTTTAGATACTTTTTGGATTTTAATGTGCCTATTTCTACATAACCTATATCATTTTCCCATACTATATCTTTAGCATTGGAAGCATAGTAAAGTTCGGCTGCTCTTTCTATTCCTTTTTTACTTGAGCCAAAGGCTCCATATCTTGCTCTATTAATTACATTTCCAATTACGGGAACTGTAATTAAAAATATTATTACTAATATTATAATTACTGCTAATAATTCTATTAATGTAAATCCTTTATTTTTTCTAGTCAAAAAACCACCTCTTTTACTTACTTATTATATCCAAAATATTAACTTTTATCATAATTATGCTCGATATGCTCTTTTGATTTATTAAACTTGACATAAGTTTGGCGTATAAAAAAAGTAATTAACGAAATTAATTAAGTTTATCGTTAATTACTAATTTTGAATTATATAATTATTTTAAATTATATTAATTATTTTTAATTTGACTCATTACTTCACAAGCGAAATCTTCATTTCTTTTTTCTAATCCTTCGCCTACTTCATAACGATACATTGAGATAATTGTCCCACCATTGTTTTTAACAAAAGTACCAACATTAATATCTCCATCTTTTACAAATGGTTGTTCTTCTAAACAACTTTCTTTATAAAATTTTTGAATTCTTCCTTCAACCATCTTAGTTGCTATATCTTCAGGTTTACCTTCATTAATTGCTTGTTCTTTTAAAATAGTTCTTTCTTGTTCAACAACATCTACTGGAACTTCATCTCTACGAACATATTGTGGTTTCATAGCCGCTGCATGCATTGCAACATCACGAGCAACATCTTCAGTAGTATTTTCTAAAACTGTTAATGTAGCAATTTTACCACCCATATGGATGTATTCTCCAAACACTTGATTATCATTTTTAGTTACTAATTCAAAACGTCTGAAACTTAATCTTTCACCAATTTTAGCTGTTTTAGCAACTAATAATTCTTCGATTGTTCCTTCACTTATTGGTAGTTCTAAAACTTCTTCAATTGTTTTAACGTTTGACTCAACGATAGTTTTAGAAAGTGTATTAACTAATTCTTGAAATTCTTCATTTTTAGCAACAAAGTCTGTTTCAGAATTAACTTCGATAATTACTGCTTTATTACCAGCAATAGTTATTTTTGATAAACCTTCTGCGGCAATACGACTAGCTTTTTTAGCTGCTGAAGAAATACCTTTTTCTCTTAACCAGTTGCTCGCTTCTTCGATATTACCATTAGTTTCTTCCAAAGCTTTTTTACAATCTAGCATCCCAGCTCCAGTAAGTTCTCTTAATTCTTTTACTAAACTAGCATTTATCATATTATTCCTCCTTGTATTTTTTTATTTTAATGCGTCTACTAATTCAGCTTTTTTCATAGTAGAGTAGCCTTTAATACTTTTTTCTTTAGCCATATCACGAAGTTCAACAACTGTTAATTTAGATAAATCTACTTTATCTACTTTGGCTTTTTCAACAGGTTTAATTGTTGCTTTTTCAACAGGTTTAACTACTGCTTTTTCAACAGGTTTAACTACTGCTTTTTCAACAGGTTTAATTGCTGCTGTTTCTTCTATTTTAACTGGCTTAGTTATTTCTTTTTCAATTGGTTTTGTGTTTAATGGTTTTGCATTTAATGGTTTTTGTGGCGCTTTATCATC
>JAQVMY010000084.1 GCA_028703405.1 Bacilli bacterium | reverse complement strand
CAACTGGTTTTGAAGAAGAAGGTAATCCACTTTATCATCCTTATACAAGAAGAGAAGAACTTCGTCAAGAAATTGATGAAACTACAAATGAAACAGAAATTCCAACATTCTTAAGAAAAAGAGGACTATAAAATATATAGTTAATCTTGTATAAATTAAATAATTACTATAAATCGACACAATAAGTTGTGTCTTTTTTTTATAATGATATTGGTGATATTATGACCCTTTATTTAGACCTAATATTCTTACTTAACTTTGGATTTGATTTCTTACTTCTATTAAGTGTCTCTATAATACTTAGAAGAAATGCTAAATTTAAAAAAATAATAATAGGTTCATTAATTGGAAGTTTAAGCATTTTTATTTTGTTTATTAAAATTAATTCATTAGAATTATTTGTTATTAAAATTATAACTAGTATCTTAATGATTATTATTTCTTTTGGTTATAGAGATATTAGATATACTTTAAAAAATCTTTTTTATTTGTATACATCTAGTATTATGCTTGGGGGTTTCTTATATTATTTAAATGTTGAGTTTTCCTATAAACAAGAAGGGTTAGTATTTTACCACCATGGGCTTAGCATCAATTATATTTTGTTAGTAATATTATCACCAATTATTATATATACTTATGTTAGACAAGGTCTCAAACTAAGAAATCATTATGCCAATTATTATGAATTAGAATTATATTTAACGGAAACAAAAAAAATTAACTTAACTGGATTTTTAGATACAGGAAATAAGTTATATGATCCATATTTTCATAAACCCGTTATTTTAGTTAATAAAGATTATTTAAGTTATGATATAGATAATCTCAAAACAATTCTAATTCCATATTATACTGTTAATAATAATGGTTTGTTAAAATGTGTAATTCCATATAAATTAATAATTAAAGGGATAGGTGTAAAGACCGATTTTTTAGTAGGTATTATAAATGATGGAACAGATTTAGATGGTGTTACTTGTATTTTGCACACTCAATTATTGGAGGGATAGAATGAAAAAAATAATTAATTATTTATTAAGATTTTTAAATGTTAGTAAGAGTGTTTTTTTTGTAGGAAGTTCAGATAAACTGCCAGAACCATTAACTAAAGAAGAAGAAGTAAAATACGTTTTAAAAGCTGGAGAAGGCGATGAAATGGCTAGGGCTAAACTAATTGAACATAATCTTAGATTAGTTGTTTTCTTATCAAAAAAGTATGAAAATACTAAAATAGATTTAGAGGACTTAGTCAGTATTGGTACCATCGGACTTATAAAAGGAATAAATACATATAAGTTAGATAAAAATATTAAACTTGCAACTTATGCCTCTCGTTGTATTGATAATGAAATATTGATGTATTTAAGAAAAAACAAAAAAAGACGTGGGGAAATAAGTTTTGAAGATAGTCTTAGTTATGATGCTGAAGGTAATGAATTACATTTAGAAGATATATTAGGAACTGAACCTGATATTGTAACTAAAGGTATTGAGGAAGAGGTGGAAAAGCAATTATTATATCAAGAAGTTAACAAATTAAATGGTCGTGATAAAAAAATAATGATTTTAAGATATGGTTTATATAATTACAATGAAATGACCCAAAAAGATGTTGCAGAACTATTAAACATTAGTCAGTCATATATTTCAAGAATTGAAAAAAAAGTTATTAAAAGATTAAAAACAATTGTTAAAATTTAATTGATAATCGTTTTTATTTTTAAAGAATAAAATATTATGTTATAATATTCTTGGAGGTAGATATGCGATATTTATTTTTAGGGTATCCAAGATGTAGCACATCTAAAAAAGCTGAAAAGTATTTAAAAGATAACAAGATTGATTATAACTTTCGTAACATTGCTGTTAATAATCCTCAAGTTAGTGAATTAACTTCATGGATTAAGAAAAGCAATTTACCAATTAAAAGATTTTTTAATACTAGTGGACTTATTTATAAAGAGTTAAACTTAAAAGATAAGTTAAGTGAAATGACTGAAGAAGAACAAATTAAATTATTATCAACTAATGGAATGTTGATTAAAAGACCAATTCTTGTTAGTAATGATTTAATACTTGTTGGTTTTAAAGAAGAAGATTGGAAACAATTAGTAAGGAGTAAATTATGAAACACAAAATTATGCCAATTATTATTACAATTATTTTAGGAGCATTATTATATTATTTTATGCTTCCACCATTAAATTTGAATGCGCCATTATTCTGGGCATTCGCACTTACTATTTTTGTTATATATTTTATTAGTTCAGAAATATATAAATTAAAAACTAATGAAAACATAATAACTAAGATAGAAAAAACAGTTACACGTACTAGTTATATATTGTTACTGGTACCTGGCGTCATTGGATTTATTCTATTAATTAATGTTATTAACACCCCCCTATTTAATTCGAGTAAATATTATAATCGAATTATAATTAAAGAAGACGGGGTATTTGAGGAAGACGTTAATGAAGTAGATTTTAAGGCCTTGCCATTACTTGATAAAGATTCTAGTCAAAAACTTGGAGACCGTGTTATGGGGCAAATGACAGAATTAGTCTCACAATTTAGAGTGTCTGATTTATATACTCAAATCAATTATAAAAGTGATATTGTTAGAGTAACACCTTTAGAGTATGCTAATGTCATTAAGTATTTTACTAACCGTAAAGGTGGTGTTAAGGGTTATATTATTCTTAATTCTGTAACTGGTAAAGCAGAGTTAGTTAAATTAGACAAAGGTATGAAGTACATGCCATCAGCTTTATTTAATGAAAACCTGCATCGTAAATTAAGATTTTCCTTTCCATTTGAAAACTTTGGAACGGAAAAGTTTGAACTCGATAATGATGGTAACCCATTTTGGATCATACCAACAATTAAATATGTAGGTGTCGGACTTCGCCCGGAAGTAACTGGTGTTGTTACCTTAAATCCAATAACTGGAGAAACAACAAAGTATAACGCAGAAGAAGTGCCAACTTGGATTGATCATGTTCATCAACCATCATTACTGCTTGAACAAGTTGATGACTGGGGTAAATATGCTAAAGGATATTTCAATTCCATATTTGGTCAAAAAGGAGTTATTGCAACTACAGAAGGCTACAATTATACTGTTATGAATGACGATGTTTATTTATACACAGGAATTACATCAGTTGCTAGTGATGAATCTAATATTGGATTTATTCTTAGTAATTTAAGAACCAAAGAAACGGTATTTTATCCGGTATCTGGTGCAGAAGAATATTCTGCCATGGCCAGTGCAGAAGGTCAAGTCCAACAAATGAAATACCGCGCAACATTTCCATTATTAATTAACTTAAATAATAAACCAACTTACTTATTATCACTTAAAGATAATGCAGGATTAGTTAAAATGTATGCTTTTGTAGATGTGGTTGATTATCAAAAAGTTGTAGTAAGTGATGCTAAAGATGGAATAGAAGCTGCAGCTCTAAGTTATTTAGGAAATGATGAGCGCTATGTTGATGAAAATAAAGTAATTACTAAAGATATTACTATATCAAAAATTAAAACAACTATGATTGATGGAACAACTTATTATTATTTAGTTGATAATAATAATAATAAGTATAAAGTCTCAATAAAAATTTATCCTAATTTACTTCCGTTTTTGGAAAATGGTCAAAAAATAAATGTTAGTTTTAAAGAAGAAACTGATGTTTATGAAATCTTAAAAATAAATGATTAAGTAAACTGAATAAAAAATCTCTTATCTTACCAATATAGGTTTGAAAGGAGATTTTTTTATGGCACGCTACAAAGTAGAAATAAGTGGCGTGAATACTGCGGATATCAAAGTTTTGACAAACGAAGAAATGACTGCCTTATTTATTAAAATGCAAAATGGTGACAAGTTTGCTAAAGAAGATTTAATTAATGGAAACTTAAAATTAGTTTTGAGTATTTTAAGAAAGTTTAATAATCGAACAGATAACATGGATGATTTATTTCAAGTTGGTTGTATTGGTCTTATTAAAGCAATTGATAATTTTGATTTAAAACATGAAGTTCGTTTTTCAACTTATGCAGTCCCTATGATATTAGGTGAGGTTAAACGGTATTTGAGAGATAATAACAGTATTAGAATTGCTAGAAGTATCAAGGATATAGCTTATAAAGCGCTAACTATCAAGGAACAATTAACTAATAAACTGGGCCGAGAACCAACTATTGAAATGATTGCCGAAGAACTTGGGCTAACGGAATATGAGGTAAGTCATGCAATTGATTCTATGAAAGATACAATAAGTATGTTTGA
>JAQVMY010000013.1 GCA_028703405.1 Bacilli bacterium | reverse complement strand
CCTAAAATTTGATTCGATGTATATAAACATTCTTTTTTGTTTATTTTATTATAAATTGCTTTTTTCAAATCTTTTTTATATCTAGTTCCAACAGATAATTTTTTATTATCTAAAATATTTATCCCTGTTATTCTTATATTATTTTTTCTTGATAAGAACATTGTTTTATTTTCATTTAATATTAAACCATACTTACTTAAAATTATCTTTAGATCTTCTATTATTTTTTTATCAATGAAATTATCAGAGGAAATAACAATATCATCAGAATATCTTGAATATTGACAATCTCCATGGCTTTCTTTCAATTTTGCAATTATTTCATCATCTATTGGTTTAAAGAATATATTTGACACAAATGGTGAGATTGGATTGCCAATTATTAATTTTCCATCATAAACCATACTTCTAATAATATATCCTATTTCTTTATTAGAAATGTTATTTATATTATTATTGCAAAAAAATTTAACTAGTTTCTTTTCAGTTATTGATTCAAAAAAACTAGTAATGTCAGTTTTAAAAAAATGTTTACCCTCAGTGTGTAATAATGCATTTTTCTTAATTGAACATCCCTTCTGATATGCAGTAGCAAAAGGTGAAACTTCATACGATTTTAAAAATGTCCTAATTAAATAATAATGGATTAATTTTATTTGAGATGATGGCAAATATATTTCTCTAATTGAACCATCTTTTTTAGGTATACCTACTTTTCTATAAAATTTTTGATTAAAGACTATAACATTTTTTACAGCTTTTGGATTTAAATTATAATCCAATGAAAGCGAGTCAATAAATTGAATTCCAGTTTTTACCATAATTCTCTTCCCGCCTTCTTATTTATATAAATTATTTTCGATTTCAAATTTAGTAAAATTTTTTCATTATCAAAGAATTTTTTTTGAAAAAGAACTTTTCCTATATCATAATTAGGATTACCATTTGTATCATATTGCTGTTTTCTATCTATTCTATAAATATATCCTTTTTTATAAACTTTTTTTTCTATAACTTGCCACTTTTCCAGCAATTTAAAAATTATTTCTATTATTTCTATTTCATTCAATTTATTAGTACTCTCTAATGAAAAATTCAATTTGCAATTTTGATTTTTGCAAAGGAAGTATTTTATTAATTTTGTAGAATCAACTATCGTTATAGGCTCAAATAGATTTACTACATCTATTAGTAACAAAACAAAATAATTGATTTTTATTTCCAATATATTATCACTATAACAAAAATCTTGTGAATATAGTTCCTTTACTTCAGGAACACATGATAATAAAGAAGAAACCAAGTTAGTATCACTTAAAGAAATCAATTTTTCATCGTTAAATTTTGTATATACAACAGATTTTTCGTCCTTATTTACAATCTTCTTTATTGGACCATCATTTATAAAAGATTGAGCCCCTCTATATTCTAAATCGTTTATTACTAACAACTTTGACAGCATACTATCAACATATGCAAAAGCACCCAATTCACAAGCAGACCCCATACTTTCTATATAAATGATTACAGCATCACTAATTTCTGCTAAAATTTCTTCAAACGTTAGTAAATCTAAATTGCCTTGAAATTCAAAGCACTCTTCCGACATTATATTCTTTATGTCTTTTCTAAACCTACTAAATAAATCTTTTGTTATCTTCCTATTATCTATACTGTCATTGACTTGCTTCCCACATAGCATTGTGAATTTAATAATTTCTGACTTTGTAGAATCATTAATTTTTCCTGTTCTTATATATTTTTCAATAAAATCGAGCAAATCCACACCATAAAAATCTTCAATATTTTTTTTCGGTAAAATGCTCATATTTTATACACCATCCTTAAAAAAAAGAGCCCTACATTAAGTGTAGAGCATAATTCGATGAACAAATTTAGTTAACTAAATTTGTTTGTTGAATTATGCGGACCAAAAGTAAAATTAAATTCTAAGCTTGCTTACACAAACCATGGTACTCAATAAGAGTATATTTCACTAGGGCTCAACAACATTGTATCATTTTTTACATTTTATTGCCAGATATACTAAAGAATTTATCAAAAAACTCTATTAGTCTATCAATGACTTTATTCTTTTTACTTAATCTTGCTTGATCTTTAGTAAACATAGACATTGGTGGTAACATTGTAGATATTTCAGTACCATCAGTTTCTACGCTCCCTTTTTCGAATGATCTTTTTATAAACTTATACGTCTCATCCGAATTCAAGTTTTCTTCTTCAATAATCTTATCTAATTCTTCTTTTCTTTTACTGTTCATAAAGTTTTCAAAATCGGCATAAACATCTGAGCCATCATTCAATGAATTAATAAAGTCCATGATTAAATCCTTCTTATTTCTTAAGTCTGGACTAGACATAATAGCTTTATCAATAGTTACTAACACTTCTTTATCTTGCATATTAGAATCATGATATTTTTTTACTAATGCTAAAATATAATCAATATTAACTTCTATCTGCTTAATAAGTTCCATTTCAAATACTATATCTTCAGTTATATCTGTCGCTTCAACTTTGTCTTTTCTCTTAAATTCTTCATAAATATCTTGATACATTCCATGATAATCTTGAGTTTGACGATCATTTAATAATTTTTCATCTTTAAATTGGTCAAATGAATTCAAAATATTTGTTACCTTTAGAATTGCTCCATATAGTTTAACAAAATCTTTTTGATTTTGTTCACCAATAATAGCTTGTCCTACTGGGTATTTTTCTTTTAACTCTTTAACTAATTCTTCATATCCAACAAACGAATATCCATTATCATTATATCCATGGTAATAATCTTCATATGGCTTTAATAAAACTATTCCGGAAGCATTATTATCACCAAACAAAGCTAATGAATCATTCAAATCTTTTTCTAAATTTCTAAATGAAACAATATTGCCATATGTCTTTACTGAATTAAGAATTCTATTGGTTCTAGAAAATGCTTGAATTAAACCATGATATTTTAAGTTTTTATCAACCCACAAAGTATTTAATGTTACTGCATCAAATCCTGTCAAGAACATGTTAGCAACTATTAAAATATCTATTTCTTTATTTTTCATTCTTAATGACACATCTTTATAATAGTTTTGGAATCTCTCACCTGAAGTATCATAACTTGTACCAAATAAATTATTATAGTCAACTATGGCATTTTCTAAGAAGTCTCTATCACTTTTTGATAAAGCTTCCGTTGATTCTGAATTTTCATCAATCATGCCATTTTCTACTTCATCATTAGCACCATAACTATAAATTAAAGCAATCTTTAAATTATGTTCAGGATTTTTTTTAAACTCTTCATAATATTTTTTAGCCATTTCTATTGATGAAACAGCAAAGATTGAATTGAATCCTTTAATATTCTTTTTTGCTTTAATTTGGTCTGCTTTTTTATTTTTAGCAACTTCTACTACATTTTCTAAAGTATTATAAACATAAGATTCATCTGTTTTTGTTTTAGACGCAAAATGTTCAATAATATAATTAGTTATTAAAGAAATTCTAATCTTATTATCATAAGCTTTTTCTCTATCAATTGCATATACTTGTTCATCTTTTACATTATCTTTAATATCTACTCTGCCAACATACTCGTATCTAAATGGTAATACATTTTTATCATTAATTGCATTAACTATTGTATATGTGTGGAGTTTTGCACCAAAAGTCTGCTCCGTAGTTCTCATTATGCCTTTTTTAGTTGTAGCATTTTGAGCAAATATCGGAGTTCCAGTAAATCCAAAAATAATCCATTTTTTAAATTTTTTAACTATATTGTTATGCATATCACCAAATTGGCTTCTATGACATTCGTCAAATATAAAAATAACTTTTTTATTAAATGCTGAATGTGTAGCATTCTTCTTTATGAAATTATCTAACTTTTGAATAGTTGTTATAATTATTCTCGATTTACTATCATCTAATTGTTCTTCTAATACTTTTGTATTAGCATTTGAATTAGCACAATTCTTTTTAAATCTATCGTATTCTTTCATTGTTTGATAGTCTAAGTCTTTTCTATCAACAACAAATATTACCTTATCAATAAATTCTAAATTACTTGCTATTTGAGCTGTTTTAAATGAGGTTAATGTTTTCCCAGAACCTGTTGTATGCCATATATATCCTCCAGCCTCAATAGTACCAAACCTATTATAATTATTAGATATTTCTATTTTATTAATAATCTTTTCAGTAGCAGTAATTTGATATGGTCTCATTACTAGCAAATCTTCTTCAGAAGTAAAAACACAATACTTAGTTAATATATTTAATATTGTTCTTTTACAAAAGAAAGTTTTAGCAAAGTCGATTAAATCTGGTATCCCATTATTACTTTGATCAGCCCAATAAGAAGTAAATTCATATGAATTAGATTTTTTAACTGTCAAATTATTTAAATGTTTCTCTCTTGTTGTGTTTGAATAATATTTAGTGAATGTTCCATTACTTATAACAAAAATCTGAACATAATTAAATAAACCACATCCCGCCCAAAAGGAATCTCTTTGATATCTATCTATTTGGTTAAATGCTTGTCTCAATTCTACTCCTCTTCTTTTTAGTTCAATGTGAACTAAAGGAAGCCCGTTTACTAATACCGATACATCATACCTATTACTTCTTGCATCGGTTTCTACTTCATATTGATTAATAACTTGAAGATTATTGTTATGAATATTATCTTTATCAATTAAATAAATGTTTCTTAATTCTCCACTATCTAAAGTTAAAGAATATTTATAATCTTCTTGTATTTTTCTTGTCTTCTCAACTATACCATCGTTTGAATTAGCAATATGACTATTAAATAAATTATTCCATTCATTATCACTGAACTTGATTCTATTTAGTCTTTCTAATTCTCTTCTTAAATTACTTATTAAATCTTTTTCATTATTTATTGTTAAATATTCATAAGACTCTTCTTGTAACGTCTTAATAAATTCCCTTTCAAGTTGAGCCTCACTTTGATAAGAAGTTGCTTTATTATTTAATGACTTATATTCTGTTAATACAGTTGAATTGTCATTTTCACTAATCATATTTTTATTGTTCATTTTTTATCACTCCATTTATAATCTATTTTAAAATTATTAAAGGCTTCTATAAACATATTCTTTTCATCATTATTTAATTCAGAAAATTCTAGATCAGACAAATTACCATGACTATACAAGTTTATGCATCTAATAAATTCTTTTTTTATATTACTTGATATATTTATACAATCAACATAATTATTATATCCTAGAAAATTTGCGGTTTTTTCTAATAATACTCTGAACATATTAAAATGATTTCTATATAATCTATTAGTATTTATAGCTTCTTCTATTTCATTTTTTAATAATAAATGATATCCAAAGGGAGAATCATTATCAATTTTCTTATAAGTGTATTTGTCTATATTTCTTTGTAAATATTTAATTTTACTTATTTTTTTAATATTTTTATCCTTATTAATCAAATTAAATAAAACATTAAAAAATAAAGGATGATGAGTTGTTATCAGAAATTGTAACTTTTTATTTTCATGATATCCCTCTATTATTTCAAATATTTGATTTGCCACTTGTATAATATTATTGTCATCTAGTGACGACACGGGATCGTCTATTATTATATACTTTAGATTACTAAATTCACTATCTTCTATATTTTCAGCAATCTGTTCCATTGCGGATTCAAGGACTACATAAAATAAAGACCATTTAAATATCATTTCTTCACCTCTAGATATTTTTATATTCTCTTTATTTTCAGAATCATGAATATAAAATCTTATATAACCTAAATCAAAATTGAATTCTGGTTCTATTCTTTTATCAGCAAAATTGTGAAAAAGTTCCACTACTCTACTGTCAATTCCTTGATCATAAATATATGATTTTATTCTTGAATCTTTAAATTCCAAAACAATATTTAAATTATCATCTAAACTGTTATTCCATACTAAACAATCTTCTAAAAAAGAATTAAAGCATAAGTATTCACTTTCCTTTTTACAAAACTCTCTTGAAATTCTAGTTTTACCATTACCGTTATATGCAAATATCAAGCATAAACTTTTGTTCTTTATTTTTTCTTGATTTACTATTTGCTGTACAATATTTTTTTGTTTCATATCAGTTGATATTAAATTAACTAAATTATTATAATCTATTACATTATTCATGATTATTTAGCCTCATCAAAACTTAACAATTTATTTCTGTAATACTCATATTGTTTTCTTCGAAATTCTATTTCGGCAGGTAATCCTTCAGATATGTCATTAACCAATTTATCAAATTTATCTAGTATGTTTACTATTCTTTCTTGATCTTTTAATTTAGGTAATGAAAACTTATATTTTTTCAAATCATTATCTGATATTGCTGGATACGAAGTACCTTGTTGATACTCCTCTACAAATTTATAAAATTCATTTGAAGACATTATAAAATATAAATATTTTGGCAAGATAGATTTGTTAACTCTCAAAACGCAATAACCAGTACTGCAAATTTGGTTATTATATTCTTTTGGAATAATACAAATTCTCTTCAGCAGAGGCCTTGTAGTCCCAAATATAATATCATCTTCCAAAACAATTTGCCTTGCTCTACTCGGTGCATTTTCTCGATTGATACTCTGAGTTTCTCCAATATTACCATTTTCTCTACTTACTGATGTTAAATCTATATACTGATAATCATTATCATCTGATTGCCAATTAATATTTGATGCTCTTTTCGTAACATCACTTATTGATACGGTTTCATTATTTATATTTTTCTCATTCAATATTTTTCCACAATAAAACTCGTATTGACTTTTTCTCGCTTCTAGCTCCGCTTCTAGCTCCGCTTCTAGCTCGCCAAATTTATCAAGTATTTTGACTATTTCTTCTTGTAATTCTATTGGTGGAATTGGAATTTTTAATTCATATATTTCTTTTACTGAAATACTTGGAATACCAGCCCCAACTTGTGAACTTTGAAGATAATTTTGATTTTCTTTTAAAAAATGATATAAAAATTTATAATTAACTTCTTTTTTACATTCATCTATCACATAGCAATGAGCACCAGCCCAAAATTTTGTTGTTTGATATGATATATATCCTGCAGATGCACCGCCCTGGCTTATAGTAATTAAATTTTCATTAAAATTATATTCGTTCCAATGACCAGAAGGTTTAATCCCTCCATTTATTACTGGATATCTTCCATTATCACTTAATGTTTCCTTATTAATTTGTTTTCCTTTATTAATTTTACATATTTTATCTAATGTTTTAAATACAACACCGTTAGAACATTTTTCTTTTATCAAATCATCTAATCTACTCATGAGAATCTTCCTCTAATTCTTTAATAATTTTATCAAGTTCTATTCTTATTTTTGATTCTCTTTTAACTATTTCTTCAATGTGTTTATTTAATTCTTTAATATCTATTTCTTCATTATTAGATTCTGACTTTAAATATGAATTAACAGAAATATTATAATCATTATTGGATATTTCTTCATTAGGGATTAATACTGATTTATAATCAACATTTTCTCTATTCTCTAATATAGCTAAAATGTTATTTATATTGTCATTAGATAATTTATTTTTATTAGTATTCCTAACAAATTCATTTGAAGCATCTATAAATAATATACTATTATCTTTTTTAGATTTCTTCAAGATCAAAATACACGTTGCTATACTTGTTCCAAAAAATAAATCTGATGGTAATTGAATAACAGCATCCACAAAGTTATTATCAACCATATATTTTCTAATCTTTTGTTCGGCTCCACTACGATATAACACTCCTGGGAATTGAACAATCGCAGCTGTTCCTTTAGGGCTTAACCAAGATAGCATATGCATTGTAAAAGCTAAATCTGCTTTTGATTCGGGCGCCAAAATACCAGCTGGAGAAAATCTCTCATCATTTATTAGTATTGGATTAGATTTACCTGCCCAACGAATTGAATATGGTGGATTCGATACAATAGCATCAAATGGTTCTTCATCCCAATGCATAGGACTTACTAGCGTATCGCCTCGAGCTATATTAAATTTATTGTAATTAATATCATGTAAAAACATATTGATTCTTGCGAGATTGTATGTAGTGAGATTTATCTCTTGCCCAAAATATCCGTATTTAACGTTTTCTTTTCCTAATATTTTTGCAAACTTTAAAAGAAGAGATCCTGATCCACAGCATGGATCATAAACTTTATTCAATTCGGTTTTACCCATTAGTGTTATTTTAGCAAGCAATTCACCAACTTCTTGAGGTGTGAAAAATTCTCCTCCAGATTTACCAGCATTTGATGCGTACATTGTCATCAAATATTCATAAGCATCACCGAATGTATCAATTGTATTGTCTTTATAATCTCCAAATTTCAAGTCGCCAATTGCATCTAACATCTTAACAAGTTTATCATTTTTTTCATCAACTGTATTTCCTAGTTTGTTTCCTTTAACATCAAAGTCATCAAATAATCCTTTAACATCGTTTTCAGAAGCAGTTCCTTTAGCTGATGATTCAATATTATCAAATATATTATTTATTGTTACGTTCAAATCTGGATTATTTTTAGCTTTTTTTCTGACATTGCAAAACAATTCGCTTGGTAGTATAAAAAATCCTTTAGATTGAACTATATCTTCTTTCCCATAGCTTGCTTCCTCGTCTGATAAATTTTTGTATTCAAAATCAGATTCTCCAGCTTTCCTTTGATTTATATTGATATAGTTTTCTATATTCTCAGAAATAAATCTATAAAATAGTAGACCTAAAACATATTGTTTAAAATCCCAGCCATCAACAGATCCTCTCAAATCATTTGCAATACGCCATATTGTCTTATGTAATTCATCTCTTTCACGTTCTTTGTTATTATTCATTTTTTTCTCCCCACTTTCACACTACTTTTACTCTATTTCTTAAAAAACTCATTTATACTTATTTGATACCACTCTGATAATAAACCTAGTTTATTATTATCAATTTTAACTTCACCTGATTCATATCTTGAATATGTTGATAAATTTATATTTAATTTATCTGCTACTTGTTGTTGAGATTTATTATTCTTTAATCTATAAAACTTAATCTTTTCTTTTATAGTGCTATTTACTTCATCAGCAAGTTCCTGTAAGCTTTTTTCTCCATAATCAATAGATTTAAACTTCTTGTCCTTTTCTCTGTATTGAATTCTATCCTTTAATTCTTTTAACTTTTCTTCTAAACCAGGATTTTTATTCAAGATGTTTTCTTCGAAGAAATTAAGAACTTCTTTTATTCCATATAATCTAGATAAAATAAGAATTAAATATGCTGGGAATCGTCTTTTACTATTCTCATATTGCTTATATGTTGATCTACTAATATCTAGATAATTAGCAATATCATTTTGAGATAAACCTGATTTTTCCCTTAGTAATTTGGCATTATACCCTAAGTGTTTATCAAAATCCTTATCATTCATAGAATTCACCTCTACTGTCCTCTTGATCTAATTATAGCACGTTCTTTTGCTTTTTTGAACCATTAAGTTTATTTTATTATCAAACTTTACATATTGCATTTTTGAACCTATTATGTTATACTTTAATTAGGAATTTTATTACGGTGGCAAACTTTTAAATTTGAACCAAGTTAATTCCTTATATTATACTCTGATTATTGCATTTTTGAACCGATGACTAGAGCGTTAGAAAGGAGGTAGAAATATGTTTAAGGATAAGGTGTGGAAAAAGGTTTTAAAAATTAATGAGTATGAACTTGATGAACAAATTGCAGAATTTACATTTGAATTAGCGGATCAATTAGATATGGATGAAGAAGAAATTAACGAAAGATTTAATATATTAGATAGTTATGAAATTACTGAAACTAATATATTAAGACAAAGAATGGCTTTATACTTCATAAGATATGAAATTAATAGACTTACTGGAAATGTAAAAAAAAAGAAGAGCTTAAACAAATAGATTAAAAGGAAAGGAGGTTGATATATGTCAGCAGATGAAACATTAAAATTATTATCAAAACAATGGTGTAATTTACAAGATCTTATGGAATTAGCAAATATCGGTAGAAACTCTGCTTTAAAGATTAGAAAAGAAATTAAAACAGATTTGGAAAGTAAAGGATATACCCTACCTAATAATTTGATACCTATGTGTGAAGTTGTTACTAAGTTGAAAATTAATATTCCCTATTTACAAAAGATGGCTAATGCGGAAGATAAATGATTCCTATCTCACGTTGGGCTAGGCCCTAGTGAGATAGGTCATAAAATGACTTTTTCATGGAGGTTAATTAATGTATGAAGGAAAACAGGTAGTAAGATTTGTTAATAATTATAAGAGTAAAGACTTATATAATCTTGGTAATGAAATGGATAAAAGAAAAGGTACCGGTAATTATGATGATGAAAGAACTAAATTTAATATTCATTATAAAGATATTAAAGAAAAGAGTTTATATCAAGAAGTTAAGAATATTTTATATAATCGTAATATTGAATATCTTCATAAAACTAAAACTAATATGTTAAATGGTGTTACTTTTACAAGTGGTCCAGAGTTCTTTCAAACACTAGGACTACCATTTAAGAAAAGTGGTAGAACTTATCAATCTGGTGATAAGGAAGATCAAGATATTTTAGTTCCTGATATTAAATCTAGAAATGATATTCCAGAAGAAGTAATTAATTATTTTGATAGTTGCATGGAATATTTAAAATCTTTAGTTGGTGAAGAGAATATTGTTATGGCTCATGTTCATTTTGATGAAGATACCCCTCACCTGCAAGCTTATTTCTTACCGGTTGTTAATGAGGTTAAAAGGAAATGTTTTAAAAGAGATAGTAATGGAGAATTAATAAAGGAAAAAGTAATTGGTAGTAATGGTAAAGAAAAAGAAGTTCCTGTTTTACTTAGAGATAATAACAATAATATTGTCTATGAAACAGTTAAAGGAAAATTCTTAAATAATGATCAATTTTGGAAAGACTTAGGTGGTAAAAATTCTTTTGCTACTATTCAAGATTCATTTAATAGGTTTATTAATGATAAAGGTTACAAATTAGATCGTGGTAAGGTTGGTTCTAATAAGAAACATCAAACTAAATTAGAACATCAAGTTGATGAATTGAAAAATGAAATAAGCAATTTATGGAGAGATGTTGATAGTTATAACGATAAGTTAAAAAAATCTAAAGAGATACTTCAAAATAGTTCTAAAGAGGAATTAAACATTAAAAAGAATTTAGTTGGTTATAGTGCTAAAGAAGTAGAGAAATTAATTGATTATTCTAATAATTTAAAAAGAATAAATGATATTAACAAATATGAACTAGAGTCTAAAGATAGTAAGATATTTTCTTTAACTCATGAAAATGAATTTTATAAAAATAATAAAGAATTAATGAATATTAGAAAATATAGTCATGAAAAAGATAATGAGCTACGAGATAAGAAAACAGAAGTTGATTATTTAAATAAAGCATTAAACACTATTACTAAAGCTCTTGATATTAAGTTAAATAGAAAACCCATGTTATATATAAATGACTATGTTAATTTATCCAAAGAAATTATAAATGCTAATAGAAATATTAACAGTGAAATGGATAAAGCAAGTGAAGATTTCCATAAATTATTTGAACAAGAAAAATAGAAAGGATGTGATAAATATTGCAATTAGACAAGCTAAAAAAGATGAAATAACTAAAGATGGTAGAAGCTGGTTTGTTGATTTAAGCTATACTGATTTATTAGGTAGAAGACATAGATATCATTCTAAAAAGTTTGATTCTAGAAGAGATGCTAGAGATCATGAAGCTGAGTTTAAACTTAAAATAAAAAATGCTACTGAATATTCAGATATGACATTTAAAGATTTAATTGAAGAGCATTATAATTATCAACAAGATAAAGTTAAAGTTACTACTCTAAAAAATTATCGAACAATGAGACTATTCCTAGAACCATTAGATAACCTTAAATTAGTAGGTTTTAATATAAGACACTATGAAATGTGGAGACAAACAATTAATGCTAAAGAAATATCTACTAGATATAAAAATGGGTTATATAAGTATTTAAAGACATTACTAAACTTTGGTACTAAGTGGTATGACATTAACTTTTTTAAAGTTTATAGTAAAATGACTAATTTCAATAATCCTAATGAAAGAAAAAAAGAAATGTTATTTTATACTCATCAAGAATTTCAAAAATTCTTATCAGTAGAACCTGATTTAAAATATAGATGTGCATTTCAAACTTTATTTTATTGTGGACTTCGTAATGGTGAACTTAGAGGATTAGCTTGGGAAGATATTGATTTTAATAAAAGAACTTTAACTGTTAATAAAAACGTTGTTAAAGTTCCTAATGAGAAGACTAATAAAAATTATACCTTAACTAGCCCTAAAACCAGTTCTAGTTATAGAACAATACCTATTCCTCTATTCTTAATAAATGATTTGGAGAAATTATATGATAAATGTGCTACGTATTATGGATTTAAGGATAAGTGGTTTGTATTTGGTGATGTAGATCCTATAGCTGATACTACTTTTAGAAACAGGAAAACTTTGAATGCATTTAATGCTGGTGTTAAAGATATTAGAATACATGATTTCAGACATAGTTGTGCTTCTTTATTAATTGATAGTGGTGCTAATATAACTTTGGTTGCTAAATACTTAGGACATACTAAAATTGATGAAACACTTAATACCTACTCTCATATGTACCAAAATAGATTAGATACTATTGTTAATATTATTGAAAATCAAAATGAGAAGTTTATTGATTACAAACCCAAAGAACAATTACCAGAACCAAAGAAGATAATTGAATCTAAAGAAGAACAGGATGAATATATTTACATTGTTCCTAAGAAAAAGAAACAAAGAGAAAAAGATGACCTAGTTCTATGAACGCGAACTAGGCATCTTTATTTATATCTCGTTAGTTTCTGTGGTTAGTTTTTGATTTATTATCTCATAAAATTTTTCAGACAATGGAGTAATGTCTTCTTTTTTCTCAAGTACAATCTTATCTTTGTTTTCAATTATGTATTCAAGCAATTTAAACAAATCTTCATTTGTTATATCATTTAAATCAATAATTAACTTATCAGTTTTTATTGTATCTTTTCCAAATTCAATTTTCATTTATTTCCTCCTTTAAAAATATATCCTTATATCCTATTTTTTTCACCCTGTTAGCAAGAGCTACTCTTCCACCCTCCAATATATGAACAGAAATGTTTAATATTGTATCACAAAGATTTGGGCTATTAATAGAGATATAATCGTATTTCTTTAAACTTTCCATTTTATCTCCAATAATTCCATATTCTTTATTATCTTTATAACATACAAATATTTTATCACTATCACCATTAATTACCAAATTAGCATTATGACTAACAATAATTATTTGCCTTCTTAATTTTAAGTTTCTAATATTTGAAACAATTTTACTGTATATTGTCTCGTTATCCAGATCATCTTCTGGTTGATCTATTATTAATATTTTATTTGAATCTTGATCTAATATTAAATTTAACAAAATACTTGATTTTTGTCCCGGAGATAATTTTGATAAATCATAATTTTGATTATTAACTTCTATGAATATTGTCGGAATTATTGCCGGAAATAAGAACTCATATCCATATAAAATTCCTTTTGTAACTCTACCATCCTTTTTATTATATATTTCACTAATATAATTTTGACCATAATTATCTTCAAATAAATATTTTATGCTTTTATTATTGTCTTCAAGTCTATTATAATTTTTCAAGATATCCAAACTATCGGATATTTTTATTGAATCAAAATCAGCTTTTTTTGTTATTATTAATTTAATAATTCTATTATTTCGTTGTATTTCTACGATTTCATCATCCTTAACTGCTTTATTAATGTTGTTCTTAAGAGTTAAGGTATTTTGTCTTGCAAGACACATATTTGAGAATAACTCATCTATATTTTCTTTTAGCAAATCAAAGCTTACATTAAAATTGTTTTCCTCATTTGATGTTGAGGTTGATAGAATATTTAACAATTCATCAGATAATTTTTTAGTATTAGATAATCTATCTATATTACGATTATTAACAATATTTTTGTGTTTATTGGCTTCTAATATTTTTTTTAATTCTATTAATAAATTATCTTGATTTTTATATTCATAATTTTTTATAGTTTTAGTATATTCTAACAACTCAATAGTTTTGTTCAAATTTTCAGTAAGCATGTCTAATTTTTGAATCTCTAAAATTAATATTTCGATTTTTTTCTCAACAAATATTGTATAATTTTTTAATTTTTCAACTATTTTGTATGAATTCCCAATTTTTTTGTAAAAATCGTTATATTTTTGGAGTAAACTATAATCAACACTTTTGGTTTTTATGCTATTTACAGTGCTATATGATTTTATGCATTCATTCATTTGATTTATTGTTTTTTCTAGATTGTTATTATTAGAAATATTAGTACTTAAATCTTTAATTTTTTTAACAAATTTTTCAGTGTCATATGGTGCTTCTGATAGTAGATTATATAAATTAGAATTTGTAGAAATGGAAGAATTTTTTTGAAATATATAATCCGCATCATTATCTTTATCCAAATATCTTTTTTCTTGGCTATCTGACTTTAATTTAATACCCAATATTTTTATTTGATTATAAATATCACTTTCAATATAATTAGAATTTTCATTTAGAATGGATCTTATTATATAACTTTTCCCTGTTCCTCTTGAACCGATAAAGCTATTTAAACCATCTCCAAAGTATAAATATTTTTCATCTCCATTTATAGAATAATGAATATATTCAAGAATTTTATTAGTAATTTTATTATATTTTTCTTTTTTAGAATTTGAAAAAACTCTACTTTCATAGTCAAGTAATGCAAATCTCAATCCCTCAAAAGAACAATCTGACTTCATATAAAATAAACTTTCTTCGTTTTCTTTATAAACACTATCTTTATTCCCATGATAATCACTGCCATAAATAAATGCAGAATTTAAAAATTTTATTTTTCCAAGTTCGTTAATTTGCTTTAAAACCAAATCTATTTTTTCTTGAGATACATTTTCAGATTGTAATGTTTTTATTGACTCATTAATTTTTTTCATTCTACTTGAAAAAAATTCATCATGATATTTTGTTTCAAATCCAAATATTATATTATTATGAATGTAACTATTTATTATTGATAGATTATCTTCTGTTATTTTCCCGTGTTTAAAATAACCTTTATCCTTATCCAAATGTGGAATAGCCATAAAACTTATTTCTAAATCATTCAATAACGAAATAATATCCTCCACTTTAAATTCACGCTTTGAAAGTTCAATTAAATCATCAGATCCATAATTATAGTTTATTAAAGACATCAACCTTTTTGAAAAAGTATTACCAATATCATTTTCAGATAATTTATTATCGTCGATTATAATAATCCAATGAACGCCATCAATTGTCAATTCCATCCCAGGTAAACATTTTATATGAATTTTCTCAAATTGCTTGCAAACATCAAGATATCTAGAATAAATAAATATATTATGATCTGTTATTGAAATCATTTTTATATTAGAATTACCAAATATTTTTTTCACATCAAAAGTAACACCATCAGGATTATTCTCGTACGCATCATATGATAAATTTGAGTGACAATGTATATCAATTAAATTATATTCCGTAAAACCACTTCCCTACTACTAAAAAACGCTAATACAAAAACTTATAAAAAATAAGCCTGTACTAGCGCCTTTGTTTTCTTAATCTAATTATACAACAAAATTTGCTTTTTTCATAATGAAAATTAAATTTATTAAATATTTTTCAAAATTAAAAAAGCCTCTTTACAGAGGCGCACTCAATAGTGAAAAACCACATTACTGTGCACTAATTAAATGTAACAATATTATATCATTTAAATTAAAAATAACCAATCATCTTGCTTAAGTCTTGCTTATTTTCTTACTTATTAATATTATTTCAATTTATTTCTTTATAAGCAAATCATTGATAATAGGCAGTATTAATTCGTCATACTATTTGTAATATCTTTTTCAGAGATATTACAAATTTAAAAAGAATTATTACTGGGTTCCTGTTGTCAATGAGGAATTATAAAGAAATTAAAAATATTCTTCAATAGTTTTTTGACAAACTTACTGCTAATTTAAACTTTTGTAGTAGATTTGTCACAAACCAAGTTTATTAAAAAAGTCGGTGTAGTTGTCACAAAAATTAAACCTTGTAATACATTTGATTCTTACTTGTTGGTTTATCAGGTATAGTCATTTTTACTAATCCTTCATTTAAAGCTGGATCTAAATAATTAGCTCTAAACGTTTCTTTTGATTTTATATTTAATTTTTTCATAATTTGATTAGCTGTCATTGGAGTATTACTATCCATTACATCTAATAATTTAATTAAATAAACATTATTTTGAGTAAATGCTTGTGATGTTGAACTAATTATTTCATCTAAAACTTCATCAAACATTTTTAACATAAATTCAATGAATTCATTAGAATTCCCATTAATATGGCAATGTGCTATTGAATCATAATACTCTTCTTGATATTTTTTTATTTGATTCTCTATTGGTAGGTATTCAAAAACCTCTTTATAATTAGATAATATAACAGTCTGCCATAATCTTGCCATTCTTCCATTACCATCGGTAAAAGGATGAATGAAAACAAATTCATAGTGAAATATTGAAGATAATATTAGTGGATTAATGTTATTTTTTTCCCTTTTCATAAAATCAAATAATTCTTCCATTAATCCTGGTACTCTATCTTGTGGAGGTGCCATGAAAATACATTTTTCACCATCAAATACACCTTCAGCAGAAGATCTAAAAATACCAGATTCATCTAAAGTTAAATATGTCATTACACCATGAACTTTTAACAAATCTTTTATTGAATATGGGCTTACTTTTTTTATCATCTCATAAGCTTTATATGCATCTTTTACTTCTTGAATCTCCTTTTGTGGACCTAAAACCATTTTACCATTTATAATATCTTTAACTTGATTTAATGATAATGAATTAGCTTCAATTGCAAGAGATGAATGAATTGAATTAATTCGATTATTTCTTCTTAATGTAGGCATCTTGTTTAAACTATTGTAATTATCTAGTTTACCTATTTTCTCCATTATAGTTGCTACTAGATCAA
>JAQVMY010000083.1 GCA_028703405.1 Bacilli bacterium | reverse complement strand
GAAAAAAGAATTGAAAAATTAATAAATGAGTTAGTTGATTATGTTTTATTGATTCAAAAAAAATAAAGGAGTAATTTAATACCTTTATTTTTTTAGTAAATCTCTGATTTCTTCTAGTAGTTGTTCTGTAGTAGGCTTTGCTTCAACTACTTCAACTTTTTCTTCTTCTTTTTTCTTGAAATTATTAATAATTCTTATCATTAAAAATATTGAAGCTGCAATAAGTAAGAAATCAACTATATTTTGAATGAATATTCCGTATGTAATAACTGAATCATTAATTATTATGGATAACGATGTAAAATCCAACCCACCAAGTAATATACCTAATGATGGCATTATAATATCATTAACAAGCGATGAAACAATTTTTCCGAAAGCTCCACCAATAATAACCCCTACTGCTAAATCAAGAACATTACCTCTAGAAATAAACTTTTTAAAATCTTTTAGCATATATCCTCCTTTAAAACATTATACCACTAAGCACTAGAAAATAATAAATAAAATAATTAATTAAAACATTGATATTGACATCAATGTTTTTAGTTTAAATTTTTTTAGTTTTAACAATAGCCTTAGTTATTATAGTTTCATCTAATAATTTAAGATATTCAATTTGTTTTAATAAACTTTTATTATGTTCTTTAAATATAGTACATAATTTTAATTCTAAGTTAGTATAAATTAATTTATAAGCTGGATTAAACAGTTTTTTTAATTCAAAGCCATAATCTAGAGTTGTTATAAATTTAATTGCATCTTCTTTATCCATATAGTTACTTAAATGATTAAGTAGACTTGGTAAGTTGTTGTTAAAATAATATTTTTCCATGTTTTTACTACCTAATAATAATTCAAGAAATTGAGTAATTCTAACTTCATCATCATAAAATCTAGTTGTTTTATCAAATAATCTTCTTGTTACTAAATCGGTATATCCTTCGTTTAAGGCTTTTCCGTATGTTAATCGTCCAGCATAATTAACAAAACCACTTTGTTTAATATCTTCTTCATTATCCCAATGAGAACTTGCCATATGTATAAATTCATGTTCGATTGATCCATCAATTGAATAATCAATAGTGTTTTTTTCAGAATTATATTTTCCGCTTATCCCCATTAATAACATTTTAAAATTTTTATTAACTTGAATACTTTGCAAATTATTATATAGATTGTTCAAGTTTTTTTTGTTAATATTATTTTCTAGAGTATTCACTAGGCCTTCTAATTCTATTGGTATATTATTAGTATTTTTTATGTTTTCTCTTTTTCCTATTTTAATATTATCAAAGTTAGAAATTATTTTCTTATTATTGATTTTATAAAAAACATATTTCATACTGCTACTAGCAATCATAAACGGCGCGATATAGTTAATAATTACATTATTCATAAAATCACCTCAGTAGCAGTTATTATATATAATTTTTTTAAAATGTCAAATTGGCCCAAAACATTATCTATGTCTTGGAGTTGTTTTAATTTTTTTAATAATGTGGTAAAATGGGTTTATGTTTATGAAGGGAGTATACACATGAGCAAAGACCGAAGGGATGGTAAATACATCAAACCGGAAGATTCAATTCATGCAATTATGCCTTATCTAATGAAGGATAGAACAGAGGCAGAAGTTTATTTGCAAGATTTTATTGATGTCACTGAATTGAAAAAATATTTGAATAAAAAAAATAAGAATATAGAGGATTATAAAATTACTGTTTTTCATGCTTTTGTGACTGGAATATCTAAAACAATTTATAATCGGCCTGTCTTAAATCGATTTATAGCAGGAAAGAGGATCTATCAAAGAAACGATGTCACAATTTCTTTTGTTGCTAAAAACAAGTTTTCTGATGACGCTGAAGAAAGATTGTTAGTAATAAATGCAAAAGAAGATATGAAGTTAGAAGATATATCTGAAAAAATCTATACAGATGTTCAAAAGGTTAGAAAAGAGGGTGGTAACTCGATTGATGACACTTTGAAATTTGTAACTAGTTTTCCAAGATGTATTGTATCAATAATCATGTGGGTTTTTCGAAAACTTGATTTTTATGGAAAAGTACCTAAATTTATATCTGATGGTGATCCTAATTACACAACTGTACTCATTTCCAATTTGGGAAGTATTAAATCTAATGCGTGCTATCATCATTTAAATAATTATGGTACTAATTCAATTATTGTAACCATTGGTGAAGTAAGAGAACATTATGTTACTGATAGTAGGGGTAATGTTAATAAAAGAGATATTGTAGAAGTAGGTATTACTCTAGATGAACGTATTGGAGATGGTTTTTATTTTGCAAAATCCTTTAAGTTAATAAAACATATATTGGAGAATCCTATATTATTAGAAGAAGAGTTGAGCAAGGTGGTAGATTATGAAAAAGAAAACTAATAATGAGCGAACAGTAAAAACTCCTTGGTATGGAAGTTACGGTGATATGCCAAGAAATTTAGAATACAAAAATATATCATTATATACAGCAGTTTTAGAAACATCTTATAAACACCCTGATTTGATTGCTTATAATTATTTTGGTGTTGAAAAAACATATAAAGAGTTTATTGAAGAAATAAATGAATGCGCAAGAGCATTAAAAGCTATTGGTATTAAAAAAAATGATGCTGTAACAATTTGTATGCCTAACACTCCTGAAGGAGTTATTTCCTTTTATGCTATTAACATGATTGGTGCGGTTGCTAACATGGTTCATCCACTATCTAGCGAAAATGAAATTAAATATTATTTAAATGTATCTAACAGTGTTGCGCTTATTACAATTGATATATCTTGGGAAAAAGTTGCTGAGATTATCAATGAAACTAAAGTGAAGAATACAATTATTGTTTCTGTTAAAGATTCAATGCCTAAAATTTTAGGGTTTGGTTATTATATTACCAAAGGAAGAAAAGTAAAACGTCCTAAGACAAATGGGGAAACAATTTATTGGAAACAGTTTATTATTGGTGGTAAAAATTACTTAAAGGATTGTGATGCAAAGTTATTAGGTGATGCTAGAGCGGCGATTTTATATAGTGGTGGAACAACTGGGACACCTAAAGGAATAGTCTTATCTAATCTTAACTTTAACTCACTTGCTCTTCAAGGTATTACTGCTTGTGGGGGATTAGATGCTGGTGATTCAATATTAGCAATTATGCCTATTTTCCACGGTTTTGGACTTGGAATATGTATTCATACCGTAATGTATTTAGGTGGCAAAGCTATTCTTCAACCACAGTTTAGTGCTAAAACATTTGATAAATTATTAAAAACGTATCGTCCTAATATTATTGCTGGAGTTCCAACTTTATATGAAGCTTTACTTAAAAATAAAAGAATGGAAAATGTTGATTTATCTTTCTTAAAAATTGTAATATCAGGTGGGGATTCATTATCGGTAAGCCTTAAAAAGAAGATTGATGTTTTCTTAAAAGAACATAATTCTAGTGTTCAAGTTCGTGAAGGATATGGATTAACTGAGTGTGTTACTGGTACTTGTTTAACACCTCGTAATGAATATCGTGAAGGTAGTATTGGAATTCCTTATCCCGACACATATTATAAAATTGTTAAACCAAACACTCATACTGAGGTTGATTACGGAGTTGATGGTGAAATTTGCTTATCAGGTCCGACTTTGATGATTGAATATTTAAATGAGCCTAAAGAAACTGCGCACACCCTTCAACTGCATGATGATGGTATGCTTTGGTTACATACTGGTGATTTAGGCTGTATGGATGAAGATGGTTGGGTTTACTTTAAACAGAGAATTAAAAGAATGATTATCTCATCTGGATATAGTATTTACCCGCAACACATTGAAAATGTAATTGATGGACATCCTGATGTGTTAATGTCAACGGTTATTGGGATTGATCACCCTTATAAGGTTCAAGTTATTAAGGCTTTTATTGTCCTTAAAAACGGAGTTGAAGCAACAGAGGAAGTTAAGAAAAGTATTTATGAATATTGTGAAAAGAATATTGCTAAATATTCCATGCCATATGCTTTTGAATATCGTGATGCTTTACCAAAAACTTTAGTTGGTAAGGTAGCATATACAAAATTAATAGAAGAAGAAAATAACAAGGAGTAAATTAATTTATTCCTTTTTGTATCTTTAACAATCTTTTTTTGATATACTAATGATAGAAAAAGGGTGAGTATATGAGTAAAAAATATAAAACTAATTTTGATTTAAAAGTAACTAAAGATATGCCATTACTTGAGTTCTTATATGCAGAAATTAAAGGTAAATCTAAGAATAATATTAAATCACTATTAGGTAGAGGAAATATTTTAATAAATAACAAAGTTGTGAAAAAGTTTGATTATC
>JAQVMY010000012.1 GCA_028703405.1 Bacilli bacterium | reverse complement strand
AACTTGAAGTAATTAATCATGATTACCCAATGCAAAATTTTACTTTAAGTCCAAAAAAACAACAAGGAAGATCATTTAATAAGAATACACCAAATAGAAGAACATCAAATGTTCCTAAAAATAAGAATTATAATCGTAAGGGATATGTTGGTAGTCGCCCAAGAGGTGGACAACGATCAAAATAACTAATGTAATATTAGTTATTTTTTTTGTTTTTATAAATGGAATTATGATTTGTGATATAATAATTACATATAAGGGGTGAGTTATGAAAAAAGCAAAGAAAGCAGTTATTGAATTTACTCAGGAAAGAGACTGGGATCAATTTCATACACCTGCTAGTTTATCTAGAGCAATATCTATAGAGGCTTCTGAATTGTTACAGAATTTTTTATGGGATGATAAATATGATAAACAAAAGGTTTGTGATGAACTTGCAGACGTGGTTAATTTTTGTATATTACTTGCTAATAAATTGGAAGTTGATCTTGAGGAAATTGTATTAAATAAATTGATGGACAATGCAAAAAAATACCCAGTAGAAAAAGCAAAGGGTATAAGTACTAAGTATACAGAATTATAGAGTAATGGATTTTATTGACAATAATTGTAAAAGGGTTTATGATATTATGCAATACGGGGGGATATAATGAGAACTATGCAAGTTTATTATGATTATGATGGAGTGTTTGGGGATACTATGAATCCTGCTATAAAGGAAATGAAGGAACTAGGTTTATATGATACAGAAGAAGGGCGGACTAAATATTTTAGGGAATTAAAATGGAGAGAATTTCTAAAAAAAACACCCTTTATTAAAAACTCACCAGAAACAGTAAATGCTTTGATGAAACTAAATTATAAGGTATCTTTTTTAACACATGTTAATTCTTTGGATGAACATGTTGATAAAATAATACATGTTAAAAGTACAGAAGAGTTAGATGATACAAGTAAAATTGATGTTATTGCTGTACCTAGAATAATAGATAAATCTATTACTATAGATCCAAGAGGACATATTCTTATTGATGATCGTTTAGAAAATATTATAGCTTGGGAAGAAATGGGTGGAATTGGTGTTCTTTTTTCAGATAAGCCAAATCCTTCATATATTACAATTGATGATCCACTTGATTTAATTAATGTTGTAATGACTATGGATAAAAGTGAGTCTTTAATGTATTTATCCGGTGATAAAGAAAAAGATAAAGTCTTATTAAGAAAGGCTAGAGAAAAAAGTTCTAAAGTTCCAGTTAATAATGACGGAGCATTATTATATATATCTGATAAAATTAATAAATATAAACACTCTGTTGATGCAGCGCTAAAATATCATTTATCAATAATGAATAATCATCTTGTTGATCGTAATTATAATATTAAAAGAATGGAATACAATTTTAAAGTTATAAACTTTTATAATGATGTAGTAAATAGAAAAATATTATATACTTATAAATTGTCATATTCTAATTATCATGATTTATTAGAAGCATTATTACTAATAGATTTTGATTTAAGTTCAAAAGACAAAAAATCAAAAACATTAAGTTTAAATAATAAAAAGAAAAACAAACTCTTATAAAAGGAATTACTTGGTAATTCTTTTTTATTAATTATAAACCCGTGTTATAATGTTTTTATAGGTGATAACAAATGAAAGTTATAAGTATATTAGAACCATGGGCAAGTCTTATTAAAGAAAATATTAAATGTATAGAAACTAGAAGTTGGAAAACTAACTATCGTGGTGAGTTATATATACACGCTAGCAAAAGAAAGTTAACTAAAAAAAATAGTATAGAATATGAAGAACAATTAAGTTTATTAGATAATATTGATTTTAAATATGGTTATATAATTGCCAAATGTAAATTAGTTGACTGTAAATATATGGACAAACAATTAATAAATGATATTAAAAAAAATCATAATGAATATATTTGTGGTGGATATAGTATTGGAAGGTACGCCTGGATTTTAGAGGATATTGAACCATTAAAAAAACCAATACCAGCAAAAGGACAATTAGGTATTTGGAATTATGAAGAAAACAAATAATAACAAGATTAAATATAAAATAAAAGAGGTGATTTAACTTGAAACAAGAGGATTTAGATATTGTAATTAATGAGTGGAATGAAACAGATCCCGAATCAAAATTCATACTGGTTTATGAAAATAAAGGTTATAATATAAGTTATGCAAGAAATAATTACATTAGTTTATTAGAGCCGTATGATTTATACGATGAAGATTTTGAAGAATTTACGCTTGAACAGGTTTTAGAACATGAAGTGCCAGAGGGGATAGAAGGATATATTTATGAAAAGGATATAAATGGTAATATTAAATTGCTTGCTAAAATAGAAAAAATAAAAAATTAAAACAACAATAAAACGAATTATTTATTAAAATAACTCGTTTTATTATCTTTTGTGACTTGTATAATCTTTTTGAATAAAAGTTAAACCCATGAAAGAAATACATAAGAATATAAAACCTAAAATTATAGTAACTATATCTTGGCTTAACCAACTATCTTTACTAACATTAAAACTTATTACAAAAAACAAAATAGCTACAAGAACACCGATATAGTTATAAAACTTTTGATGTTTATATTTATGTTTTATTTTTTCTGCAATCCAATCAGTTATTGTAAATGCTGCTCCAATCTCCATTGCAAATATTAAATAAAATAAATACTTCATGTATACCTTCTCCTAACATAAATAATTATATCATTTTTATTATTAGGTTTAAAGTTAATATTATACAAAAAAAGAAACTGCCCCCTGAGACAGTTTCAATAAAAGAATAAAAAGGGGTTGGCTAGTGTGATACTAGCACCAATTCGCCTAAATTGAATTGGTGCTTTATATAGTAAATGAAAACACTAAAAAAGTCAAGCCTTTTTTTGCCAAAATATGTTATAATTTATTAAAGATGGTGATAACATGAAGGAATTGGAAGAAGTAAAGGGTGTTGGTCCTAAAACTTTAACCTTATTAAAAAAGTTAAATATTAATAATACTAATGATTTGATTAGTTTTTATCCCTTTCGTTATGAAATAATAAAGCGAAGTGATGTAGATAGTTTAAATCAAGATGATAAAATTATTATAGATGGTAGTGTTGAAAGTATTCCCTATATTGTTTTTTTTAATCGGAAGATGAATAAAATGTCTTTTAGATTAAATACTGGTAAATTTTTATTAAATGTAGTTATTTTTAATAGAGGATTTCTTAAAAATAATTTAAATATTAATACAACTATTACGGTTATTGGAAAATATGATAAGTTAAAAAATACTGTTGTTGCTAGTGATATAAAGTTTGGATTCCTAAGTGATGAAACAAAAATAGAAGGAGTCTATCACTCTACTTATGGATTAAGTGGGTCTAAGGTACAAAAATATATTGATGAAGTGTTAAAAGATATTGAAGTAATTAATTATATACCTGAAAGTATAATCAATAAATATAATTTTATGGATAAAAAAGAATCTGTTTATGAAGTTCATAAGCCAAGTAATATGAAAAGATTAAAATTTGCTCAAGAAGGACTAAAGTATGAAGAATTATTTTTGTTTATGTTACAAATGAACTTTTTAAAACTTGGTAAAAATAAACAAATTGGAATTAAAAGAAATGTTGACTTTACTTTAGTTGAAAGTTTTATTAAAAGTTTACCATTTGAATTAACTAAAGATCAGCTTACTGCAGTAAATGATATACATAATGATATGATAAGTTCTAATAAGATGAATAGATTATTGCAGGGTGACGTTGGGAGTGGTAAAACAATAGTTGCTGTAATTGGTATGTATATTAATTATTTATCTGGATACATGAGTGCGATGATGGCCCCAACTGAAGTTCTAGCAATTCAGCATTATGAAAATATTAGTAAGATATTTGAAAAATATAACGTTAAAATCGCCCTTTTAACTGGTAAGTTAAAGAAAAGTGAAAAAGATAGTATCGCCGAGTCTATCAGTAATGGTTCCATTGATATAATAATTGGTACTCATGCCTTAATTACCGATAATATTAATTATCATAAATTGGGGCTGGTAATTACTGATGAGCAGCACCGTTTTGGTGTTAATCAAAGAAGTGCTTTTAAAAATAAAGGAGATAGCCCAGATATTTTGTATATGAGTGCGACTCCAATCCCTAGAACTTATGCTCTTACCTTATATGGTGATATGGATATAACTAGCATTAAAACTATGCCAAGCGGTCGTAAAAAGGTAACTACTATTTTAAAAAGCGAAAAGGAAATTATGGATGTATTAGAATTAATGTATGAAGAATTAAAGAAGAATCATCAAATATATGTTATTGTTCCATTAATCGAAGAAAGTGATAAACTAGATATGGAATGGATTGAAAAGGTTGAAACACAACTTAATAAAGCTTTTGGTAAAAACTATAAAATAGCGAGTCTTCATGGTAAAATGAGTAGTGATGAAAAAGCTAAATATATGGATGATTTTAAAAATAATAAAATTCAAATTTTAATAAGCACCACTGTTATTGAAGTGGGAGTAGATGTAGCCAATGCCACCATGATGGTAATTTATGATAGTTATCGTTTTGGATTATCAACTTTGCACCAACTCCGTGGAAGAGTCGGCCGTAGTAGCTTAGATTCATATTGTGTTTTAATAAGCAATAGTGAAACCAAAAGATTAGAAATATTAACTAAAACTAATGATGGATTTATTATTAGTGAGGAAGATTTTAAACTTCGTGGTAGTGGAGATTTATTTGGTATCCGCCAAAGTGGGGATATGAATTTTATGATTGCCGATATAAAACAAGACTATAAGTTATTACTACAAGCTTGTGATGACAGTTTAGAATTTTTAGAACAAAATAAAGAAATAGATAAAATTGAAAACCCATATTTAAAAGAACTAATTGTAAAAACTAGTGAATTAGGATAAATTCCTATACAACTTTTGGGCGAACTCACATATAATGTTCTAGGTGGTTATAATGGATAAGTTAGGTGCCTTTAAAGAATTTGTTAAACAAAACCCTGGATTAATTAAATATGTTAAATCTAATGAAATGACTTGGCAAAAATTTTATGAAATATATGATTTATATGGTAGTGATGATAGTATTTGGACTCCTTATATTGCCAGTGATAGAAGTTCAGATGTAACAACTGCAGCAGCATCGGCAATTGGTTTCAATGATATAATTAATTGGTTCAAAACAGTTGATGTAAACACACTACAATCAGGAATAAATAATGTTCAGAGAGTTGTCGGAGTTTTACAAGATTTTACTGGTAAGGAGAAAACAGAGCCCCCAAAAGAGGAGTATAAACCCCGTCCCTTATATAAACATTTTGAAGATTAATGACTCTAGAAATTCAATTTAGAATAAAAAATGATTCTAATTTCCAAAAATATATAAGGGAACATTCCTACTGGTATAAGATTTTAAATAGAAATCCAGAATTTTTTAAACGATTCGAAGAAGAGGTTAAGGAAAAATATCAACTAAGACCAATTGACCGATTTAACAAAGCAATTGAAAGTATCGAATTATTGTCTTCAGTTTTTTCAGCACTAAAATAAGTAATAGGTGATAGTATGAGAGTAATAAGCGGAAAATATAAAGGAATAGCAATTAAAGGATTTAATCAAGAGGGAACCCGTCCAACAATGGATCGAGTTAAGGAATCCCTTTTTTCGATGCTTCAATATAAAATTAAAGGAAGTGTTGCTCTTGATTTGTTTGCTGGAAGTGGTGCTCTAGGTATTGAAGCTTTAAGTAATGGTAGTAGGGTGTGCTACTTCGTTGAATCCAATAAAAAGATGTTTTCCATTTTAAAAGATAACATTACAAGATTAAAAATAAAAGAAGAATATAATCTTATAAATAATGATTATTCATATGCCCTAAAACAATTTTCTAAAAGTAATATTAAATTTGATTTAATCTTTTTAGATCCGCCATATGATTTACATTTAATTAATAAAGTGTTAGAAGAATTAATTGAATATGATCTTCTTGCTGATGATGGACAAGTTGTATGTGAGTATGTTAGTGAAGAGGTAAATAATAATAATTTTGAAACTATTAAAGAAAAAAATTATGGTTCGAAAAAAATAAAAGTATTAAAAAAAGCAATTTAGGGAAATGAATAATAAAATATAATATAGTGTATTTAATAATAGAATTTAGGTGGAATAATGAAAATATTAAACAATCTTACTCTTAAATACTTAAAAATGAATAAAAAAAAGATGTTAGTATCTATTATTGGGATTCTTTTGTCAAGTACTTTACTCTTCACAATTGGACTTGGATTTTCAACTGTAAAACAAGTAACGATTGATTACGCCCAAAATGAACGAGGTAGTCAACATGTTACTTTTGAAACAATTCCTTACTCTAATATTGAATTATTAGAACAAGATAGTAATATTGATAAAGTTATAATAGAAGAAGTAATTGATAATTATAATTATGAATATGCCCATCTTAATTGTAGTGCTAATATTATAAGAGTCAATGTTTTATATGAAGATTATATAACACTTTCAACTGGACGAATACCTACTTCTGAAAATGAAATAATAGTTCCGATTTCCTTTGCTAGACATACCCAATTAAATGTTAATGATACTATCAAAGACTATATTATTGTTGGAGTATATGAAAAATCTCTTATCCATTATTATCAATTTTATGAAGGACATATATATTCTGAAGAGTATATATATATTAATGGAGATATAAACAAAGATAGTAAAGTTAATTTTTATGTAGAATATAAATCAATCAACAATATCTTTAATAAAATTAATAAAACAGCTGATTCACTAAATTTAGATTATAAAATAAACAATAAAGGTAAAAATGCTGAGGCTCGTCAGTATGAAAACACGGATATAAACTACTCATTATTAAGTGCCCATGGTAAATACGAAATATTTAAACAAAAATTAACTTCGTATTCTGTTTTGGGTTTGATTTTGTTTGTATTAAGTAGTACATCTATCTTAGTAATATTTAATTCATTTACAATATCATTATCTGAAAGAAAAAAGTATATTGGTATTCTTAGAAGTGTTGGAATTACTAATAAACAGTTATATAAATCAATGTTTTTTGAAACTTCACTATTTATTTTAATAAGTATTCCAGTTAGTTTTATTTTAAGTTTTATATTAACTAGTTCCATGCTTTCAAAGATAAACAATATGCTTGAAGGTATTAATGTGATAGCATATAAATTAACAATTTATCCTTCGTATATGATAATATCTTTTGTATTTATTTTAATTACAGTATATCTTTCAGCTTTTTTTTCTATTTATGTAACAGAAGAATCTAGTGTGATTGACTTAATTAGGTTGAATGATGATGTTGATATTGAAAAAGGAAAAGATAACAAGTTAATAAGAAGAATTTTTGGTGTTGAAGGGGAACTTGCTTATAAAAATATTACTCGTAATAAAAGTAAACACTCAGTCGCACTCACAACTATTTGTATCACCATTGTCTTATTTATTACTTTTGCAACAATAATAAATTACGCTATAAAAAATAATCAATTAGATTTAAAAAGTGATTTTGATATTAATTTGATGATACCAATATCAGATAATAGAGAAAAAATAATTAATGAAATAAGTAATATAAAAGAAGTAGATGAAGTAGTTGTGTATAAATCTAACTTTTTGAATTTTAAGTTACCAAGTAAAGATAAAATAAACGATAAATATTATAATTATATTGCTAATCAAAATTTTGACGGTGTTTCTATATATGGTTTTGAAAAAGAAAGTTTTGATAATTACAAAAAGAAATTAAAAATTAAAGATGATACTAGAAACATAATTTATAATCAAAAAGATCATTATTTAGCAAATGAAAATCCAACTAAGTCAAAAGAGATTAGAGTGGAAATTTTTAAAAATGAAAATATCAGTCTTGAATTTTGTGATGTTGATTTTCAAAGTCTAGAAAGAAAGGAATGTTATTACACCCTAGATAATTTTTATTTAACTGATACTTATTTTGTAAATAAAAAAGGTCAATTTATGATAGTTGTGGATATGGAAACATATAATGAAATTATAGGTGAAGCTAATAAATATTTAGATGGCGATAATGAAACTTGGAACAGTTATCTTCAAATAGGTATTAATTCTAAAAAGTTTGAAGAATTTGATGTTAAAATTGCTGAAATAATTAAAAGTTATCCAAATGTAGACATAACTTATCATAATGCAAAATTAGATAATTATAAGGAGTATATGTCGGTTAAGACAACAGAGTTTATAATGAACTCATTAATTACCTTTATCGCTATTATAGCTTTAACTAGTGTTTATAATACAATCAATACTAGCATTATTTTAAGGGAAAGAGATTTTTCAATGTTAAGAAGTGTTGGATTAAGTAAACAAGGTTTTTATAAAATGATTAAATTAGAAAGTGTTTTTCTTGGTCTAAGATCATTGTTATATGGTATTCCTTTATCACTACTTGTAGTTTTAATATTTTACATAATAGATTATCTTGGACAAAGACAAATAACTATGATTTTTCCAACAAAATATTTTATTATTTGTTTTATAGGAGTAATTGTAATTATATTTTTAACAATGTGGTATAGTTTCAGTAAAGTAAAAGATAAAAATATAATAGATTCTATTAAAAATGAAAATATATAATATTAAGCAAAATAAAAAAAATACTAATATTTAAATATGTTAGTATTTTTTTAAAGGAAAATAAAATCCCTCCTAGTATGTTATTAGTAAGGAGGTGAATAACTTGTTTCGAAAATATCCATATATGAAACAGGATGGTCTAAAAGATTGTGGAGTCGCATCGCTTTTAATGATTATTAAATACTATAAAGGTGGTATTGGCGTTGAGCAACTAAGAGACATGACTAAAACCGATAAACAGGGTGTAACGGCTTATCATTTAGTTGAAGCAGCTAAGCAGTTAGGGATGGATGCAAAAGGTGTTAAATGTGAACTAAATGACTTAAATAAGGATAATATTATACTGCCTGCTATCGCTCATGTTACAATTGACAAAACTTACAATCACTATGTTGTAATCTATGAGATAGATTTTAAAAAGAAAACAATTTTAATTGCTGACCCAGCAGATAAAATAAAAAAAATGTCATTCAAAACTTTTAATGAAATATGGAGTAACGTAATAATCTTTTTATACCCAATATATAAACTACCTAATTATAAAAATGAACTCTCTCTATTTAGTTTTATAACGAATATTATTAAAAAATGTAAAAAGGAATTTATTAATATGTTATTGTTATCTATATTTATGACTATCTTTTCAATCTTTATTTCCTTTTATTTTAAATATATAATAGATGGAATTGCAACTAAGAACACTAAAGAGTATTTATTATTTATATTTATTGTTTTTTTGATAGTTCATATATTAAAAGTTATAACTGATTTTTTTAGAAATAAAGTTTTAATTTATTTGAACCAAAAAATCGATATTATGTTAACAATGGAGACTTTCAAACAAATTGTTTTACTTCCTTATAATTATTATTGTAATCGAACCACTGGTGAGGTTGTATCAAGAATTAATGATTTAAGTACTGTTAGAGAAATGATTAGTAAAATAGCCTATACGCTTTTTATTGATTTGCCGCTTACTTTATTTTCATTTATATTTTTATTGTTTATCAGTCAACAATTATTTGTAGTCGCACTTATTCTCCTTGTTTTATATATTTTAAATATTTTAGTTTTTAAACCAGTCTTTAATAAATATATAAATTCTATTCAAGAAAAGAAGGCAGATGTGACATCTTATATGGTTGAGAGTATTAGTGGATTTGAAACAATTAAGGGAATTAATATTGAAGATAAAATAATAAGTAAATTTGAGAGTAAATATGTTGAGTTATTAAAACAATTAAAAAGGTTTGATGAAATTTATAATAATCAATATATTGTTAAGGAATTAATTAATAATATGGGGTTTATTACCATTATTTATTTAGGGGCGATATTAGTTAATAATCAAACTATTACGCTTGGCCAATTATTAACATTTAATGCTTTACTTAGTTATTTTCTAGGGCCAATTAGAAATGTTATTGATTTAGATAGTGGTATTAAAGAGGCCAAAAACGCTCTTAAAAGAATTTTGGATTTGTTTTATGAACGAAAAGATAATGGTGTTGTTAAAAATTTAGTTAGTGGCAATATAAAATTTAATAAACTAACTTATACTTATAATGATAGAGATTATATTTTAAAAAATATTAATTTTCAAATAAAAGAATCTGAAAAAATATTAATTGTTGGTAGCAGTGGTAGTGGGAAAAGTACATTGTTAAAAATTTTAATGAAATACTATCAAGTGAAAAGAGGTCAAGTAGAAATTAATGATATTGATATTAATGATTATATTTATAGTAGTTATAAAGAAGGTATATCATATATTTCACAAAAAGAAATGTTGTTTACAGACACCTTAGAAAATAATTTAAAAATAAATAATAAGAGTGATGAAGATATGTTAGAAGTATCTAAATTATGTGAAGTAGATGAAATAATTAAAGGAAATAATGTTGGTTATAAAATGCTAATTGAAGAAAATGGCAATAATATATCTGGTGGTGAGAAACAAAGAATTATATTGGCTAGAGCTTTATTAAAACCATTTAACTTATTAATTATTGATGAAGGATTAAATCAAATGGATATTAATCTTGAACGTAGAATCTTAAAAAGAATATTCAGCAAATATCCGAATATTACCATTATTATTGTAACCCATCGTTTAGAAAATATGGATTTGTTCGACAAAGTAATAGAATTAAAGGGTGGACGTTTGAAACAGGTGATAAATAAATATGCTTAATTACGATTATATTAATAATTCATCACTAATAATAACAAGGCAAATACCTAAAAAAATAATATCGTGGATAACCATTTTAATAATTACTTTAGTTATTTTTCTAATTGTTGGAACTTGGTATGAGTATCCTAAATATTTAAACTATCATGGTAATGTAATTAGGGAAGAAGAAAAATATTTAATTAAAACAATGATTTTAGAAGATGATTTAATTAAAGTGAAAAAAAGTAAATTAATAATTGATAAGAATTTTGTTAATTATAAAATAAATTATATAAATCCTATTTATTATATTAATCAACAGGAAGAAAAATATTATGAGCTAATATTAGACACTGAACTAAATGATAATATTAAACTGGAAAATTTACCAATATTAATGAGATTTGAATTATCAAAAACAACATTAATGAGGGAATTAATAGATAAATTAAAGAAAGGAATGATGTAATGTATAACTTAACAAACGATGAACTCCGTCATATTAGAGGAGGGGCAATTTCATTTGGTGCTGGTTTATTAATTGGTGCTGGAATTGTCTTTCTAATTGGAGTAATAGATGGCTATATAAGGCCATTGAAGTGCAATTGAACATATAATAATGTTAAACATATAAATACAAATGAAATGATGATATAATTATTTAGGTGATGGAAAATGATAAGTAAAATATTAAACTTCAAATCAAATGATAAGAAGGAGATAAATAAATTTCAGCAGGAGATAATTAATTCGAAATCTGCAAGATATATATTTATGTTTGCAAAATATATAGATGGTGCAAATATTGATTTGTTATCAAAAGAATTGATAGATTTAAACGACAAAAGATATATACATTTTTTCGTTAGATCTATTAAAGGTTTAAACTATGATTTATTTATGGATAAAATTTTAACGTTTAAGGATCCAGGCTTATTATATTATATAGTATATGATACTGCTGACCTTCCAGGAGAATATATAATTAAGATTGCCTGTGAATTATATGATTTAAAAAATGATAATTACTTTTATAAATTTATGTACAACTATTTTGTAATTAGAAAAGAAAAAAACAATGAAATTTTTTCATTATTAAAGAAATATTTAGTCACAAAAAACATTAATATTGTAGGGTTGACTTTATCTAATGTTAAAAATTTTATGTTAGAAACAAAAACTAAATTTGATGAAAAATATGATATTTCATCATACCACTATTTTAGCAATAATTGTAACATCGGAAGAAAAAATATAGTGCCTGATATGATTGTGTATCATATTACTAGCAATTACGAAAAGGCTATTAGTATGTTTTATGATTCAAAAACAGAAGTGTCTAGTCATTTCATTGTAAGTGAAAATGGGGAATCTAAACAAATAATTGATTTAAAGGATAGTGCATGGGCAAATGGAACTTCCTTATCAGAGGATAGTGATATGTATTTTAAGTTTGCAGAAAATTCTATAGTAAAATCCAGATTCGAAAATGCTAATCACTATACATTTTCAATAGAAAATGAGAGTTATGATGGGGATTTAACTGAAAAACAATATTTAGAATTATTAAAAATAACTAAAAAAATAATAAGGTTTATGAAAACTGAATATAATGTTGATTTTATAATCGACAGAGAACATATAGTGGGTCATAATGAAATTAATCCGATAGTAAGAAATGTTTGTCCTGGACAAAAGTTTCCATTTAAAAGATTAATAAAAGATTTAAAAAGTATCGATTGGAATTAGAAAATCTATAAGAATGTATTTGTATTTAACTAAAAAATACTTGTTAATTAAAACACAACTAAAGAAAAGGAGGAACATATGAAAGATTTAAATAAACAAGAATTACTTAAAATTGAAGGTGGTATTAAAATATCTGGGACTCTTATTTCCTCATTAGTTAGAGGAATTAATACTTTACTAGAACTTGGACGTAGCTTAGGAACTGCAATTAGAAGATCCATAGGAAATAATTTATGTCCGCTTTAAAACAGCACAAAAAAATTATTATCATAATTGCAGCAATAATTTTAATACCCTTTGTAATGCCTATTATAGAATTGTTAATTAAAATGATTTTTACGGTCGGACAATATATAGGAACTAATATTAGATATATTGTTGAAGGTAAAAATTGTTAGAAAAAGGCTAAAATGCCTTTTTTTGATTTTATTAGACAAAAATTATAAATTTTATTGAAATATATAGACTTAAGTGTTATAATGTCAATAGTTGGAAGGGAGGGATTTAAATGACAAAGGTAGTTGTTAAGAACGGAAAGGTAGACGATGCACTTAGAAGTTTTAAACAGAAAGTTGTTAAAAATGGACTCCTGAAAGAAATTAGAGAAAAAGAACACTATAGTAAACCCGGCGTAAGAAAAAGAAATGCTAAAAAAGAAAACATTAAAAATAGCCGTAAAAGGGACAAAAAAAATTGGTAGTACCAAACTCTTTTCTAAAGGAGGAATATTATGCGACAAAAAATATTTTCGGATATGATTGAAGCAATGAGAAATAAAGATAAAGATTTATTGTCAGTTATCAGATTATTGAAAGGCGCAATTCAACTAGAAGAATTAAACAAAAAAAAAGAATTGAACGACGAGGAAGTAATAAGTATTGTTGTTAAACAAATTAAGCAACGTAAAGAATCAATCGAACAATTTGAAAAGGGCAATCGTCAAGATTTAATTGAAAAAACATCTCAAGAAATTGAAGTTTTAAATAAATATTTACCTAAACAATTAAGCACTAAAGAAATTGAAGTTATTATTTCTGATGTGTTTAATGAAGTAAATCCAACATCGGTAAAAGACTTAGGAAAAGTTATGGGCTTAGTAAGTCCTAAAGTTAAAGGGAAAGCCGATATGAGATTAGTTAATAAAATCATAAAAGAAAAATTAGAAAAAATTTAATCATCATTTGATGATTTTTTTTATTTTGTTTGGCATAAAGTTTCGAAAGTGATATAATATATTAAGGTGATAAAAATGATTTATTTAGACTATTCGGCAACTACGCCAGTACGAAAAGAAGTATTAGAGACCTATGTGAGAAGTTGCGAGGATTTTATTGGTAATCCTAATTCAATTCATAGATTAGGGGTTGAATCTAAACATTTAATTGATAGAGCAACTGAACAAATTGCTAATATTTTAAAAGTTAAACCAACAGAAATTATATATACAAGCGGTTCGACTGAATCTAATAATTTGATTATAAAAGGAATTGCTAGTAAATATAAAAATAGGGGTAATCACATTATAACAACAGGACTTGAGCATTCTTCTATTTATGGACCATTAAATTATTTACAATCCCAAGGATTTGAAGTTGATTTTGTCCAGTTGGATGAATTTGGAATGGTTGATTTAGATAATTTAAAAGACTTAATTCGTGATACTACTATTTTAGTATCTGTTGCATCAGTTAATAGTGAGATTGGTTTATTGCAACCAATTGATGAAATAGGGAAGATGTTAAAAGATTATCCTAAATGTTTTTTCCATGTTGATATGACTCAAAGTGTTGGGAAAGTAAATATTGATATGGAAAATATTGATTTGGCTACTTTTTCTCCTCATAAGTTTTATGGGTTAAAAGGAATAAGTGTGTTAGTTAAAAAAGAAAAAATCGAATTAGAGCCATTAATACATGGTGGTAAAAGTACTACTATTTATAGAAGTGGGACTCCAGCTCTACCGTTAATTGTTTCTTGTTCAAAAGCTTTAAGATTGGCTACTGAAAATCTTAATAATAATTTAAATTATGTAAAAGAATTACGTGACTATTTAATAAATGAATTAAAAGAAGAAACCGATATTGTTATTAATAGTAATGACCATTCAATCCCATACATTATCAATATTAGTGTTCCTTCAATAAAACCAGATACATTTGTTTATGCCCTAGAAAATTACAATATATTTATTTCGACGCAAAGTGCTTGTTCTAGTGGCGATGGCGCATCTCAATCAGTGTATGCTCTTACCAAAAGTGATGAATTAGCGGAGTCTTCCTTAAGAATTTGCTTATCTCATTTAACAACTAAAGATGAAGTAAATGAGTTTATCAAATGTTTTAAAATATGTAAAAATCATTTAAGATTAAAAAAATAAGATATAGCAGGTGAATATATGAAAGTATTAAAATTTAGTGCAATATGGTGCCCAGGATGTTTAATAATGAGACCAATATGGAATAAGGTAAAAGATAATTACCCTCAAATTGAAATGTTTGATTATGACTATGATAGTAATAACGATGAAGTAAAAAAATGGAATATAGGTAATAAATTACCAGTCGCAATTATAATAAATGATGATGGTGCTGAATTAACCAGAATTATTGGGGAGAAAAGCAAAAAGGAAGTAATATCAATTATTGATAACTTAATGGTGAAATAATGAAAAAAATAAAAAAATTATTAATTATTTTCCTTTTTTTATTTTTACTTCCACTAAATATAAGCGCAAAAGAACCCGTTGAAGTACATTTATTTTATAGTGAAAATTGTACATTTTGTAAACGAGAAATTACTTTTTTAAAAGATTTGATAGAAGATAGTGACAATATCATTATTAGTAAATATGAAGTTTCTAGTAATACAGAAAATATTGATTTATTTAATCAAGTTAGAAAAACCTTGGATATAAAAAAAACAAATATTCCATTAACTGTAATTGGTAATAATTATTTTATTGGTTTTAATGATAATATTGGTAGAAAAATAGAAAATGCTATTAAATATTACTCTACTAAAACTCATCAAAACTTAGTTGTTGAAATTAAGAATGATCAATTTGATCCTGATACTGATAAAATAATTAGTGATGAAATAGAAGATGGTTTTGTTGAAGTTCCGTTTCTAGGTCTTGTTGATGCTAAAAAAGTTTCATTACCCATCTTAGCAGTTATTATTGGATTAGTTGATGGTTTTAATCCCTGTGCGATGTGGGTCTTACTTTTCTTAATTAGTATGTTACTGGGAATGAAAAATAAAAAAAGAATGTGGATACTAGGGTTAACTTTTATCTTTACTTCAGCCTTTATCTATTTATTATTTATGGTTTCATGGCTCAAAATAACTATGTCTATAACATCAATAAACTGGGTAAAATTATTAATTGGAATAATTGCTATGATTGGTGGCACTGTTAATTTAAGAAGTTATTTTAAAAAGAGGAAAGAAGCTGATGGTTGTACAGTTGTTGATACTAAAAAGCGTAGTAAGATTATTGACAAAATAAGAACTATTACTGCTGAAAGAAATATGTTGTTAGCAATGATTGGAATAATGTTTCTAGCTATTTCGGTAAATATTATTGAACTTGCTTGTTCGGCAGGATTGCCACTTTTATTTACTCAAGTGCTAACTATGAATTCGCTTAGTAGTATAGAATATGTCATCTATATGTTAATTTACATTTTATTTTTTTTAATTGATGACATTATAGTTTTTGCGATTGCTATGATTACTTTTGAACTAACAGGAATATCAACTAAATATAGTAAATATTCTCATCTAATTGGTGGCATTATTATGTTATTAATTGGAATACTTCTAGTTTTCAAACCAGAACTACTATCATTTAACATTTAAAACTCATAATATAGTCTCACTAAAAATATAATATTTTAGGAGGTTATATTTATGGGTTTTTTTAAAAGTAAGTTTTTTAAAACTTATCGTTTTTCATTAATCTTATTAATAGCAATTATTATTGGAACATTTATTGGTTTATATTTAGAAGAAGATGCAGTTATCTTAAAACCATTCGGCGATATATTTTTAAATCTAATGTTTACTATCGTTGTACCATTAGTATTAGTAACAATTTCAAGTTCCATTGCCAATATGTTAAATTTAAAGCGACTGGGTAAGATTCTTGGTTACTTATTTTTAGTTTTCTTCGGTACTGGAACAGTAGCCGCTGTTTTTATGTTAGTAATTGTTAAATTTATTAACCCTGTTGGTAATGTTAATATATTTATTGAAGCAGGCGAAGAAATTGCTAAATTAAATATTGGTGATAGAATTGTATCCGCACTTACAGTAAATGACTTTTCTAATCTATTATCAAGAAGTAATATGCTACCATTAATCGTTTTTTCTATATTACTAGGAATAGGAATAAGTGCCTTAGGTAAAGAGGGGCGAAATTTAGCAGCTGGGTTAGAATCTTTATCTAAAGCGATGATGAAAGTCGTAAAAATTATTATGTACTATGCTCCAATCGGATTATGTGCGTATTTTGCTAATCTAATTGGCCAATTTGGTCCTCAATTAATTGAAGGATATGCCAGAAGTCTTTTGCTTTATATAGTAGCGGCAATTCTTTATTACTTTATTTTTTATACCATTTATGCTTATCTTGCAGGTAAAAAAGAAGGTGTCAGACGTTTTTATAAACATAGTTTCCCACCAGCAGTAACCGCACTTGCTACGCAAAGTTCACTAGCAAGTTTACCAACTAACTTAGAGGCTGGTAAGAATATTGGAGTACCAAAAGATATAAGAGAAATAGTTATGCCAATAGGTGCGACTATGAATATGCACGGAAGTGTAATTGGATCTGTTTTAAAAATTGCTTTTCTATTTACAATCTTTAATAAACCGTTCACTGGAATTGATACATATTTAATAGCTATTTTAATTTCTGTTTTAAGTGGGGTAGTAATGTCAGGTATACCTGGTGGAGGGTTAATTGGAGAAATGCTAGTTGTGAGTCTTTATGGATT
>JAQVMY010000082.1 GCA_028703405.1 Bacilli bacterium | reverse complement strand
CTTCAGGGGGCAACCTGGAAATGATTTTATTAGAATTAATTTGTTTTAAAACAAAGAAAAAAGTGACAATTCATTTTAAAAAAGTTTAAATTATCACTTAAAATTTTATATGGTTTTAAAATTCTGCTACCTAAATGCTACCTAAAAAATTAAATAAGATTAATTTGAGTCGAATTTTTAGTATTCAAATTTCTATCTAAAACTATTTGCAGAATAGAAAAACTCATACCTTTCATTTTTTTCTCCTATTTAAAAAACTTTTGAATTACTCTTTCTAATTCAGGCCTTTCTATTGGTTTCTTTAAATAATCGTCAAAACCGGCAGATATATATTTTTCTTGAGCATTATTTTCTACGTCTGCTGTTAGAACAACAATTGGCACTTGATAACCACTTCCCTTTAGTTTTTTCATCATTTCTGTTCCACTCATGTTAGGCATCATTTCATCAGCTAATAATATATCATATTTTTCGCCTCTGTTTATTCTATCTAAACAATCTTGACCACTTTCTGATTCAACAACTTGAAACCCATAATTAGTTAATATTCTTGATGCCACTTTTAGATTTAATTTATTATCATCAATTAACAATACTTTTTTACTATTTGTATTAACTTCATTATTAGTAAGTGTTGGAGTTTGAATCGGATTTTGTATTGGTGGAATTGCTTGTTCTACCTTTGGTTGTTGTACTATTGATTGAACATTATTTGTTAGTACACTTGGAGTAACATTCGGAAGTTGATTACTTGTTTGAGCAACCGTTTCTTGTGTTGTTGACGTTTGAACATTAGTTGTATTAGTAACAGTATTAATTTGTTGCACATTATTAGTTTCCATCTTCTTTACCTCTGCTTTCTTTATTCTTTGATCTAATGTAACGGTAAATTTACTGCCACTACCATAAACACTTTGGACCGTTATACTACCACCCATAAGTTCCATAACGTGCTTACTTATAGCTAGTCCTAATCCTGTGCCTTCAGTTGTTGTATTTCTATCTTCATCTAACCTATTAAACTTAGTAAACAATTTATTAATATTTTCAGGTTTTATTCCTCTACCAGTATCTTCTACCGATATTATTAATCTACATATATCATCTTTATTAACTGAATTTATTACCAAATCAACATGACCTTCATTAGTATATTTAACAGCATTAGTCAAAAGATTTAACATTACTTTCTTAATATTAGCATGATCACCATATAATAACTTAGGCATATCAGGTGCGATGTTGATATTTAATTTTATTTGCTTTTCTTCATATCGGTATTCAACAACCTTAATAACACTATCAAATATATCATAAGGATTATATTCACTATCAACTATTTTAACATTACCAGATTCAATTCTAGACATATCAAGTACATTACCTACTATTTCCAATAGTATATTAGAAGCATTAAGTATATCTTTGTTATTTGATTGAATCTCATTTATATCAGTAGTCTGCATATTTAAATCACTCAAACCTACAATAGCATTTAGAGGTGTCCTTATTTCATGACTCATACTAGATAAAAAATCAGATTTATGTTTATTAGCTTTTTCTGCTTCATCTCTTGCAAGTTCCATTTCATGAAGCATTTTCAAATCTGGATTTTCAATGGTATGATACATAAGAACTGTAACTAATGATATTGTTGCATTAATCAATAATAAAGATGGATTAATACTCCTTACTATTAAAGTAATAATTACACATATAATAAAGACGAACACAGGTAAATATTTCTTGTTTTTTAAAGACTTATAGTTCATTATGGTAAAGATTAACCATGCAACAACCATTCCTGCAACAATTAAATTTAAAAATTCTGTTACTAAACCAAAAGAATAAACAACATCTCCCTGACTATAAAATTGTAATGGTAATATCATTAATATAATTGCTAATATAACTACTAAAAACATAAAAGGTAAAACAAGTTTTTGATAATGTTTCTTTTGTTCATCTGTTCTAATTTTATTATCTAAAAATGATATTGAGTAAATGTAATGAGTTAATAAAGATGTCCATAACAAAATGCAAATTAAAAATCCTCTATTTACAATTTGACTCTGTAAATAAAAATCCACATACTTACTTACGAAAATTATACTCAAAAATTCAAAAACTAATGATACTAAACTTATTATAATCATATATCCATAAACTTTTGTTTCTGTTGAATTAACTCTTTTTTTAGAAAAAAAATCATAAGTTACTATCAATAAATAAACAACACTACACAAAATTATTGTTATTCCAATATACATAATTCACCTCTACCACAATATCCAACCATACAATTTTTGACAAATTGTATTTTAATTGATTATACCATTTTTTTCCACAATAATAAAGCTATCGCAAAAAAAGTAGTATTAAAAAATGAAATACTACTTTCTTATTATTTTCTTTAAAATCATTGATTTTTCTTTCTCTTCATCTTCTTTACGAAGAGCTATTACATCTATTTTCCCAATAGGAGTTAATGGGAAATCTTCCCTTATTTTAAAATCTGTTGGTACTGCATATTCTGCTAATACAGATTTACACATACCTGAAACATCATTTACAACTTTATCATCTTGTCCTAAAAATTCTGCTTTTAATTTTATATGAGCTTTTGGCTTTTGACCTTGTGGATAATCAAAATCCCTTATTCCTACAACTTTACAACTTTCTACTGCTATATGAGAATTAATCACTTCTTCTATTTTACTTGGAAACACTTTAAATCCATCATGTCTAATTATCATATTTTTAATTCTATCTGTAACCCATATAAATCCATCTTCATCAATATATCCTAAGTCACCAGTGTGTACCCAAATCTTTCCATCTCTATGAGTCTGTAAAACTTTTTCAGTTTCTTCTTCGTTGTTATAATAACCTAACATTCTTGTAGGAGTATTCAAACAAATTTGCCCTAATTCATTAGCTTCTAATTCATTATTATTTTCATCAAATATTCCAACTGTTGCTCCCGGAAGAGGGAAACCAGCACTTCCATATTTAAAATGGTCTTGAATACATACACTAAAAACGGAATTAACTTCTGTCATTGCATAGCCGGGACTTACACCATTTTTAGCACCACGTCCTATTAAAAATTCAGATGCTTTTTTATGATTTTGTGGACTTATTCCATCTCCACCAACTGCGGCAGTTATAATATGAGATAAATCTTCACTCCTTAAGAGTTTGCTTTCTCCCAATTTTGTTAAATGGTTAGGTACACCTGCAAAATGACTAGGTTTATATTTATGTATCAATCTATCAAATTTCTTAGAATTAAACATAGGAATCAAGTCAACTCTCATTCCCATTACAAATGGCATGTGAAACATATCTGATCCATAAGCAATAAATGGAGGCATCATATTCATAAATCTGTGTCCGGGTTGTAAATCTAAACCAGAATATTTATATTGCCATGCCATTGCATTGTATCCATCATGTGATAACATTACACCTTTTGGAACACCAGTAGTTCCTCCGGTATGAACTATGGTTAAAGGAAGATTTTCTCTATACTGATAATCATAGGATTGGTTGGAAACATCCCCTTTTGCCTTTATATAATCTGTAAAATTAATGTGTTGTCCGTCATTATATTTAAGTCGAGTTAAAAAATCAGTTAAAATACTAATTAAAGTTTGATCAAATGGTAATTTATCTGCTGAATCTTTTAATGAAACATTTATAATTTCTTTAACATTAGAGTCAGCACAAATACCTTTCAATTTTTCATTGAATAAATTTAATAGTAATAACTTGCTTGAGTCTGCCTCTTTAATATATTCTAATATTCCATTATAACTTGTCCTAGGATCAATCATATTTGAAATAGCATGAAGTTCCCCTAAAGCATAAAATAAATATACTAATTCCGGTGTATTTAATGATGCTACTGAAACAACTTCCCCGGGATTTACTTTAGTTTTTAATGAATCAATTACCTCATCAACATTATCAAATAATTCCCCGTAACATACTTCTTTTTCACCATAACTTATTGCAATATTATCTTTTCTATTTTTATTTTCTTCACGAACCAAATTAAATGCAGTAGTTTTAGGAAAAATAATGTTTTTTGCTTCTTCAGTTTGAAATCTTTGCCATATCTTCTCTTCTGAAGGTTTTACATTTTCAATACATTCCTCTAAATTTTCTAATCTTTCCACTTCAATTGCCATTTTAAATCCCCCTCTTTTTGATGGGTCATATAATACCATTTATATGTGTATTTGTCAAATTATACCAATAAATAACCATTTACACTATGTAATTATAATACTACAAAATTACATATAAAGTCAATTATTTTATTGCTCATTAGTGGTAAAGACTTTATGATGGCAAAATAATATAATTATTACAAGAGTGAAAGGAGCATTAGATTATGATTTCCAATGATAGCAAAAAGATTTTAGCAATAAATATAAAATATTATCGTCA
>JAQVMY010000081.1 GCA_028703405.1 Bacilli bacterium | reverse complement strand
AGTCAAGTTCTTTTTGAGCCCAATCTCTTGTATCAACTGCTAAACAATCTTTACAATTAAAATCACAAAAATTATAATCATGTGAATCCAATGACATTATTGGTAAATTTGAAATTTCTTTTTTCATCAATTTCATCATCGCATTAGCATAATCTAAAATACTTAATGGGTAAAAATGTTGGTTATGAATTAAACTTAATTCCAATAACACTTTTTTTGTTTTTTTATGGACTAATATTAAACTTTTTGCCTTCATTCTTTTTTCTTTTTCTGTTAGTTTTTTAATTGCATTTACTAAAAGTTCATTATCTGAACTAACTACTTTGGGACTACTTAACTCATAAATTTTATTATTATTACCGATTGCTATCCTCATATTAATTCCTCCTAATCCTCTAAATATTCTTCATAATTTAAATTGAATATGAAATTACTTTTTAACTCTAATTCTTTAGAAATATTTTCCATTACTTGAAGTGCTAATTGATAATCTTCAAAAGACATTTCTTTTTTATTTACCAAATCATTAACAAGATTCAAATTATACATTTTAACAATATCATCAATACAAACTAATGATAGTTTTAAATCTTCAAATGTTGGAATACGATTTTCAACTTTGTTTTGTCTTGATGCTATAAAAAACCTTTCTACAACATTTTTTTCTTTATCAATATGAACTCTACAAATATATTTCTCATTTAATGGTATATACTCTAAAATATAATAACCATTATCAATTATTATTACTTCTCTTTCATCTTCTTCAAGAATGAATGGTGCTTTGATTTTATTAATTTTTTTTACTGTAATATAATAATCCTTAGTCTTATCAAAAAACAACTTAAATGTATAATCCGTTATATCTTTTAGATATGTTGAACTTATGTATTTCATTTTAAATAACCTCTCAAATCCATATTAAAGTACTTGTTAGTGTTTACATTTATTTCTTTTACAAGTTTTTCAGCTATTTTTTTTACAAAGCTATATGTTTCTTCAGTTATTTCACCTTGTGAGAAAGCATTATCAAGTTCATCTTCATCACATATTTCTATTTTTCCGTTTGTTATAGTTACATCCAAAAACGCATCATCATAATATGGTAATTTTGTTTCTTCATCAATACCATTTCCTAAACTAATATCAAAGTAATGTTCTACTAGCTCTTTCTTTTCATTAAAGAATACACGCATAGCATAGTTTTCGTGCTTTGGGATAACCTCAACTATAAAATAGCCACTGTCCATTAATAGCAATCCATTACTTAATATAAATGGTGCTTCTATATCAATAAGTTCTTTTACTGCTACATAATAATCTTTCTCATCACTTACAAAAACTTTTAAATTATATTTAATAAGGTCTCTTAAGTATTTTTGAGTTACTAGCCTTTTTCTCATTTTTATCCTCCTCATAAAATAACCCTGTGCCTTCTAATAACCTGCTTCTTATATAATTGTTGATAGAGGCATAAGGGTTTGCAATTATTCTTTCATCCCATCCATAAGTTAAATAAGATGCAATAGCTTCTTGAATAATTCTGTTTTGGTGCTCATCGCAAAATAATATAATTGATCTACCTGAAGACATGACTTGTAATGCTCCTAAACGCATTAACATAAAATCCTGTTTATCCTTGATAACATCATTTTTAAAAGACTGATAATAATTTTCCATAATAAATCTTTCAGCCATATCACTATGAAATCTAGCATATTTTTTTGTCAACATTGTTCCATCAGGGAGAATATATCCTTTTGGAATATATAACTCTCTATCATATTTATCATTTGCATATTTGTCTGCCATAGTTTTGCCCCCTTAAAGTTCTCTAAAATGACATTCGTTCTATTACATTCCCAGATATTCCATATATCGTAAATGTTTTATTTTCATATATACCATAACTAGCTTCGCTATCTTTTTTAGGTACAGATATAGATCCGACATTAACAAATGTCATGTCATTTTTCTTTTCAATAAAAGGATAATGTTCATGACCATAAACAAGCATTCCTTTTCTTTGAAATTTTCTATCTTTTTCAATACTATATTCGTTACCATGCGTTAAATAAATATCTAATCCATCTATGCAAATTAAAGATAGTGTGCTACAAATAGGAAAATCACTCGCTTTTATATCAACATCTGAATCGCAATTACCTTTCATACATATAAGTCTATCTTGATAACTCATCAAAAAATCTTTTACTTCCATACTCTTGATTTGTTTTGAGTTATCAAAAGTTGGTCCAGCATAATATAAATCTCCTAAAACAACAATTTTATCAAATTTTTCTTTATCATCTAGTTTCTTAATATAATTAAGATTGTCAGATATACCGTGTATGTCTGAAAAAAACAATACTTTCATTTCTATTTCCTCCTCAAAATTTTTTCTCTTTGAAAGTCAGTTTGATACTTCTCTCCATCAAGGTCCACTTCCATTGTTTCTAATGATTTACGAGATGAATGTATCCCGTATAATGTTAAATATTCACCTATCTGGTCATAATAATATTCTATCATTTTTAAGTGCGAATTGGCATCCCTTACATCAAACATCAACATTATTTTACGAATTAAATACTCTTCAAACTGTAAAAATGTAAACATCTCATTGTGTTTTACTTCAGGTATCACATCTATTTTTCTTTTAAGAAAAGCACGATTACTTAATAATAATGACCTATCAACAATATTTCCTTTTGCATCAATTATTCCTATTATTGTTTGCAAAGCTTGTTCATCAGCATTGTTGTTATCTATAAAAAATCCATTAAAATCATATAAATATGAAAAGTTTTCATCATGAAATCTTTTAAATATAACACCATTAGGTTCTCCTCTTTTGTCTACCCTTTTAAACCTTGTTTCTATATCAGCATCAATATATAATGGTATAACTTCTTCAGTTGAAATCGTCCTTATTTTATTTATATCACCAGCTAATAGTATTGCATTGCATTTAATATTTTGTTTTGGTGTCCCATAATAAAATTCGTTTCGTTTTTTAAACTCTATAAAATAATCTTCAGCTACATTTTTTTTAAACTCTTCAGTTGAAATGAACTTATAATCTAAACCATCTATTTCGCCTTCTCTTCTTGGTCTAGTTGTATAATTAACGGAACGATAAAAGCCTAAGTCAAATAACTTATTAGCCAGAAATGTTTTTCCAGATCCATTTTTTCCTAAAATCACTAACATAGTTCACCCCTCTATTTCTAAAACAAATTCAATGTTTTCTCTTCCATATTTTAGAATTATTGATTCTATTTCATTTAATAGATCATTTTCAAATATTGAAGCACAATCATCGCAATCAATTCCACATTTAGATAAATTGTCATTATTAATGACATTATCCAAAGTTGATAGATACCAATTATCAATATTGTTGATAACTTTAGCAACTCTGCACGGAATGAGTTTATCTTTGTATAGATAAGGCTTCATTACACAGGCATAACATCTGCGACTATTTCTTTCATTTAATTCAAATCTAGGATAGTATAAAGTGGAAATATCTTTTACACTTATAAACTTAGTGGTTTCTGCGGTATTGTATTTTTTTTCTAAATTTCTTATATTGTCTTGAATATTTTGAGAAACTGATGGATTTTTAGTTACATTGATTGGGATTAATTCTTTTGATAATTGAAATATATCTATATTTAATTGATCAAAAATATTTATAGTTTCTTCATAATAATCGTTTTGTTCTAATGAAAGATATGATTTAATTAATACAGCCGAAGTATCTTTTTTATTAGAACTAATAATTTCTAATTTATTTTTAAAATCATTAAAAGTTGGAGTATTGAGAATATTTACCATCATGATTTTAAAAAAATCACAGATGCAACTAAGTTTTATTAATAATTCACTTGGCAAATTAAGTGTTTTGAAAAGCAAAGTGATTTTTATATTATTTTTAGATATATAAATCAAAAATTCTATTATCTTTTTTAATTCATTATGATTGTAATTCTTATTTATTTCTATTTCAATATTTGATAATCTTTTTAAATCTAATTTATTTAACTTTTCAATGTAATTGATGCTTGTATCAAAATTAATTATATTTATCGTTGTCATTGATGATAAAAAATATTTTTCTTTTGAAATTAATGATTTACAATAATTTAAAATACTTAATGGATAAAGATATAACGGTTGAATATCCTTAATTTTAGTTAAAACATCTCCAGAAGTCTTATTTACAATTAATAATTGAGGGTGCCGATGTAACAGTTGTTTCTGTTTAAATTTGCTACCTTGTTTATGTTTTAAACAATCTGTAATAGAGTTATAGCAATAATAATTCGCATCTAAATATTTATTCATAACGTCCATCTTTAAACTCTCTTTCTAATGCTTTAGGATTTTTCAAAAGATTAATCACATTTATCATTTCTTTTGCAAGAGCTTTTTGTTCAAGAGTTGAGAAACTATTTA
>JAQVMY010000080.1 GCA_028703405.1 Bacilli bacterium | reverse complement strand
AATTGAAATTCCTATATTATTAATTTAGGCATAATATTAAATATTATGCTTAGGTATACTTCTAACGATTTTAATGTTGGAGTGTATCAACCAAAACCCCCTGAAGGAGCCGAGAGGCTCCATTTTTTGTGCCTTGATATATAAGGGTTTGTTAGTTCTGTAATGAATAAGTGCATGAAATTAGGTAGCATTTAGGTAGCAAATTTCTATATTTCGCTTGAATATAATGAAAAATATGTTGAAAAATGATATAATAAATAGATAAATATCCCTTAATTATGAAAATTTATTGTCTGATATATTATTAAAAGTAATATATAATAATTTGGAAAAATTAATGTTTTGTGGAGGTGAAAATAGTGGGAGAAGTAAGTGGTAAAAAAACTGAACAAAAAGCTTTAACAAAAGTAAATGATTTAATTGATAGAATAGATTATGCTGAATCAAAAATTACTGGAAATGATAAAAACATTTCGTGGGACGGAACTATAGATTTATATCATGGAGTGATTGATAAAAAGGAAAATTTTGATTATTCTATCGATGTCCAATTAAAAGGTAGAACTGTTTATAAAAAAAAGCTAGGAGACAAAGCTCAATTCGATTCGGATAAAAAAGACTTAAAAAACTATCTTAAAAAAGATGGGACTCTATTTTTGGTAGTGTTATTTAAAGATATTGATACATATAAAATATACTATTCAGCTTTGTTGCCATATAATCTAAAAAAATTGTTAGATGAAAATAAAGCAAACTCTAATTCAAAAATTAAAATTCATTTAAAAGAGGTAAAAGATGCAAAACATTTAGAAGAAATATGTAGAAATTATGCAATTAATAAAGAAGAACAAAAGAAAATAAGCGATAAGGTTTTTGATGCAAGTAAACTGTCATTTGATAATGGAAAGATGGTAAAGTTTTTTGGCTGGAAAAGTGGCGAATTTAATCCTATAAGTTTATTGGGAACAGAACAATATGTTTATGCTTACGATAACAATGATAATATAATAAATATTAATTGTGTGATTTTTTCTGAGATTAGTCGTTCTATTGATGTTGAAATAAAAAATAAAAGTGGCATTACTTTTTATAGTAATATTAATATTGAGGTCTCTTTAAAAAATAATAAAATTACTTTTGGCAATGCCTTTTCATTAGATTACAGTAGTAAAAAATTTAATATAAAGATAAAAGGGACTTTATCAGAAAGAATTAAGCAGTTAGAGTTTATAAAATCAATATATAATGATAAGGGTTTTTATATAAATAATGGTTTTACAGCTTTGACATTGGACGAAGAATTTAACATTAAATTTAGTAATTTATTCAATGTATATAAAAAAATTAATGATTTTCTTATAAACCATAAGATTAGCAAGGATTTAAATTTAGATACTTGGACTGATGGTGATGTAAATAAGTTGTTGATTTGGATTGGGGGTATAGAAGAAAAAATACCATTAACCGTTTCGGGATTCAAAACATCAACGTTAGGATCAATTAAAATTAATGATTTGAGAATATCTATATTTGCCGACAAACAGGAAAATGGGGATTATATAGTTTATAATACTTGGAATGATCCAAAAATAGCTCATTATTTATTTAAATACGGATCTGACGAAGAACCAGAAACAATTACTAATACAAATAATATTTATTTAATCTTAAATAAAGAATCTTATATGGCTGATGATATTAATATAGTTGATATGGAAAATTCCTTAAATAATTACGTTTTAGAAAAAAATAATGAAAATTTATTTAACTTACAAGCATTAGAGGTTATAAAAGCATATGATTTAACTAAAAAGGTAGAATTATTAGATTATGCAGAATTCTTGTTATCTAAAATTGAAAATTATGAAAATATTTGTGATATAGTATTTATTAATAAAATGCAAATACAAAAAAGAAGAGGAGAAATAGATGAAGATTCAATTAAACAATTGATAAAAATAAAGGAAAATAATAGTGATTTATTTTATAAAATATCAGTTGATGTTTTAATTGACAACAAAGCTGAAGCAAAAATTTTATATAAAGGTCTTGATGACAATTTTAAAAAAGTTTATAGTGATTTCCCGATTTCAATTTTTTTACAATAAAAAAACAAAAATGATTAAATCGTTTTGTGATTAATCATTTTTTTCTAATTTATCAATAATATCAACAATACTATTTAAAGTGTTTTTATACATATGTGAGTAAGTATTCAATGTTTCATCTATTTTAGCATGACCTAAGTATTTGGCAACTAATGTTATATTTGCACCACTATTAATTAATAAAGAAGCACAGCTATGTCTAAAATCGTGTATTCTTATTTGTTTAACCTTTGCTTTTTTGCAGAGGTTATTTTTTCTTGAACGAATGGTATCATTTCCAATAGGATCTGAATGACCGAATACATAATAAGATTCTTTAAAACCATGAATATTTTTACTTACTTCATATAGTTGTTTTAGCCCTTCTAGTAAATGTTTTGGAATTGGTACTGTTCTGATACTACTTCTAGTTTTAGGAGTTGTTAATACATATTTAGTGCCAGTAATATGATTAGATACAACATTTTTTCTGATATTTAATGTACTATCATTAAAATTAATATTATCCCAAGTTAATCCTCTAAGTTCACCTTTACGTAGCCCACAATAATACAAAACTTTAAATAAACATCTATATTTTAGTTCCTCTTCCTGTGCAATAAATCTTTTAAATTCATCATAAGTGAAGAATTGCATTTCTGGTTTTATTTCGTTAGGATCGGTAAAATTAGTCATTTTATTATAAGTACTAGAGAAATTGAAACCATACCATTTAGAACCATAATTTAGAATTGCTTTTAAAAACTTATAAATCATATTTCTATAAGAATTTGATATATTTTTATACTCATACATCTTTTTCTTCCAAGTTTCAAAGTGATGAATATTTAAATCATCTAGTTTGATATTTGAAAGTAATTCTAAATATTTAATTCTATCGAGATAAGTTTTAATAGTTGTTTGTTTTACTTTATCTTTTTGATAATCATAATAAGCTAGATATAAGTCTTTAAAAGTCATATTACTTTTGTTAATATTTTTATCTAAATATAATTCAAATTGTCTTTCTCCCTCTAAGGCTTCTTTTTTAGTAGCATATTTTTTTGATTTATATTGTTTTCTATCACCAGATAAATCAGTATATCTTGTATAAAAAATCCATTGCTTCCCATCTTTTGAGGGCTTGTCTGCTTTAAATACTGCCATAATATACTTCCTTTCTATAATTCATTATTATCAAATAATTTGCTGAATTCCTTTGACGCTTGATCCATTTCATCATTTATATGTGAATTTGATTTATTTATTTCTCTTGCTAATTTAATATAAGATGTAAAATTGTTTAATGGTTTAATTTTAAGTGTGTTTGATAATGCTCTTGCTATTTCATTAAAACCTTTTTGTAAGAAAGCATTATCATTTTTTAAATCTTTAAAGTTTAAATGATTTTGATAATTGTCTCTTTTCATATTGATTAATTCTTTGTTGTTTTTGTAGTAGTCATTTTCCATATTTAATGAAAAGTTTTTTCTTTGTTCAGATTCAAGTTGATATTTAGTAATACTATTTAACTGTTTTAAGTTTGTTGAAAAATCTATTAACTTTTCAACATCTTTTGAGTTATATCCAGTTATTCCTTTTTTTAGTGTAATATCATCAATGTTAATTTTATTTTCAATACTATCTTTAAAGGTGTTTAATTTTGTTTCAGCCTGCTTAATATCATTCTCCAGATTATATAATTCTGCTTGTAATTCTTCTTTCTTGAAATCTAACTTGTCAGTATGAATTTTATTACTTCCAATTTTGCCACGATCTAATCTAAAATCTTTTTCAGTCATATATTTATTAAAAGAATTTTGTAGGGTAGCAAATGAGGTTTTGCCACCTAAGTCTTTCCATAACTGATCATTATTTAAAAACTTACCTTTTAATGTTTCATAAACAATTTTGCCATTGCTATCTCTTTTTAATTTGGGTACTAATTTTTCACTACCATCAATCCCTTTAACTGGTTCTTTTATTACATTTCCTTCAGTATCTTTTTCAAATACTTTTCTTTTTACCTTATTTACAATAGGTAAGAAATAAGCTTGTAGATGAGGAGTATCTTCATCATAATGAACCTGTGCCATTATGATATTTTCTTCACCAAAAGTATTTTTAATAAATTCATAACAACAATCGAAATATCTTTTAACTTCATTTGGTATATCATCTTTATTTTTGATATTTGGTATCATTACATTCTGTCCTTTTTTATTACCAGATTGATAAACTCTATCACTTTCTATAAATTCCATTCCTAAGGTTTGAAAAAATTCGGGACCGCTAGTAATAGTTATGCCATTTAGCATATTAGTTTTGGTTTTATTTAGATATTCAATATTATTATTATTTAAATGATTCTTAACTTCTTGATATAAGTTATAGCTTCTAATATCTTTATAATGAATATTAAATCTAGTCCTATTTTTGTCATAATTACCAGTACCAATTCTGTTAGTCATTTCATTTCCAATGTTATACAAATCTTTACTTTTATAATTAGTAACAAATCTTAATACTTGTTTACCATCATACATTTTGTGCCTCCTTTCTAATGTAGTCATTTTATGAC
>JAQVMY010000079.1 GCA_028703405.1 Bacilli bacterium | reverse complement strand
GACCGTGTCTTGGCATTATTAGAATACATTAAGAAAAACATAGGAGGGTGAAAATGAAAAACAAAGTAGAATCAGATATTGAGAACCATGAATGTGATTGTTGTTCTGAGCACAGCGAAGAAATAGAAAATCATGATACTATAAAAAATGAATGTCAATCTGATGATTGTGGGTGCTCTGAAGAAAAAATAGAAGAGAAACCTGTTAAGAAGAAAAAAAAGAAAGACGACATTAAAGAAAAAATTAAAGAATTAGAAGAAAAAAGTCTTAGATCACAAGCTGAACTTGTTAATTATCGTAAACGTAAAGATGATGAAGTGATTCGAATGCTTAAATATGCTAATGAAGATATGGTAAAAAGTATTCTTCCATTATTAGATAACTTTGAAAGAGCAATAAAGATGGATGATGAGAATTTGGAAGATGAAGTATCTAAATTTTTATCAGGCTTTAAAATGATTTATGTTGATTTTAAAAACACATTGGAGAAGTTTGAAGTTATTGCAATTGATGGAAATAATAAACCATTTGATCCAACATACCATCAAGCAGTTATGACCGATAAGGTAGAAGGAACTGAACCTGGAATGGTTCTTGAAGTTCTTCAAAAAGGTTATTTATTAAAAGATAGAGTTATTAGACCAGCGATGGTTAGAGTAAGTGAATAATATGGATGCTAATATAAAAAAAACCATTTTATTAATTTTGGCAATAATTTCATCGATAATTATTGTCCAATTTATACTTTGGTTATTGCCACTTGTTTTAATAATTTGGTTAGCATATACCATATATAAGTCTTTGATAAAAGATAAAACCAGAAAACAAAACTGGTCAAAGGAAAAAGGAAAAAATAAAAAAATAATAATAGAATATAAAGAAAATGAATAAGAGAAAGGAAGATATTTTATGAGTAAAACAATAGGAATTGACTTAGGTACAACTAATAGTTGTGTAAGTATTTATGAGGGTGGTGAAGCAAAAATCATTACCAATCCAGAGGGGGGGCGTACAACGCCATCAGTCGTTGCATTTAAAAACGACGAAATAATTGTAGGGGAAGCTGCTAAAAGACAAATGGTCACTAACCCTAATACAGTATCATCTGTAAAAAGATTAATTGGAAGTACTGAAAAAATAAAAGTAAACGGTCGTGAGTATACACCAGAAGAAATCAGTGCTATGATTTTATCTGATTTAAAAAAGACAGCAGAAGAATATTTAGGAAAAACAGTTACAAAGGCTGTAATTACAGTTCCAGCATATTTTAATGATGCTGAACGTCAAGCGACTAAAAATGCTGGTAAAATTGCTGGTTTAGAAGTTGAAAGAATTATTAATGAACCAACAGCAGCTGCATTATCATATGGACTTGATAAAACAGATAAAACCGAGCAAATTTTAGTATATGACTTAGGAGGTGGAACATTTGACGTTTCAATTCTCGAGTTAGGGGACGGTGTATTTGAAGTTTTAGCAACAAGTGGAAATAATAAACTTGGAGGTGATGACTTTGATGATCGTATTATGGATTATTTAGTTAAGGAATTTAAAAAAGATAACGGTCTTGATTTATCAAAAGATAAAATGGCAATGCAAAGATTAAAAGATGCTGCTGAAAAGGCCAAAAAAGAATTAAGTGGAATTACATCCACTCAAATATCATTACCATTTATTTCACAGGGTGAAGATGGTCCAACGCATTTAGAGTTATCATTAACAAGAGCTAAGTTTGAAGAATTAACAGCTGATTTAATTGATTCGACTTTAATACCTGTTCGTAATGCTTTAAAGGATGCTGGATTAAAGGCTAGTGATATTGATAAAGTAATCTTAGTTGGTGGATCAACTCGTATACCAAGAGTTCAAGAAATAATTACTAAAGAATTAGGTAAAGAACCAAGTAAAGGAGTTAACCCTGATGAAGTTGTAGCTATGGGTGCTGCTATTCAAGCAGGGGTTTTAACAGGTGACGTTGATGATATCGTTTTATTAGATGTAACACCATTATCACTTGGTATTGAAACCTTAGGTGGAGTAATGACATCATTGATTACAAGAAATACAACGATACCAACAAGTAAAAGCCAAGTATTCTCAACTGCAGCTGATAGCCAACCTGCTGTTGACATTCATGTATTACAAGGTGAAAGACCAATGGCTAATGACAATAAAACATTAGGCAGATTTCAACTAACAAATATTCCACCAGCACCACGAGGCATACCTCAAATTGAAGTAACATTTGATATTGATTCAAACGGAATTGTTAATGTTAAGGCTAAAGATTTAGGAACTAATAAAGAACAATCAATTACAATTACTTCATCAGGTGCATTAAGTGAAGAAGAAATCGAAAAAATGGTTAAAGAAGCAGAAGCTAATAAAGAAGCCGATGCTAAACGTAAAGAAGAAGCAGATTTAAGAAACGAAAGTGAACAATTAGTATTTGCTACTGAAAAAGCTATTAAAGATTTAGGAGATAAAGTTGATGCATCAGATAAAGAGCAAGCAGAAACTGAAATCAAAGAGTTGCGTGATTCTTTAGAAAAAGCAGATTTAGAAGATATTAAAACAAAACGTGATAAACTAAATGAAACAGCAATGAAATTAGCAACAAAAGTATATGAAGAAGAAGCAAAGAAGGCACAAAGCGAAGGTGAAGCAACAGAAACAACTAGTGAAGAGCCAAAAGATGACAATGTTGTTGATGCTGAATTTGAAGAAAAATAAAAAGGTGTAGAAGTCTTCGGACTTCTACATTCATTATGAAAAGGAGAACAAAATGCCTATAAAAGAAAAATCAAGGGATGAAATTAAAGATTATTATAAGTGGAATTTAAGTTTGATTTATGACAATGATACAAATTGGTATGAGGATTATAAAAATGTTGAAACAAATTCTAAAGAATTTCTTAAATATAAAGGAATTATTTTAGATAGCCCAGAAAATTTATTAAATACTTTAAAAGATTTGATGTGGTTAGAAAGAAAATTATCAAAATTATATGTTTATGCATATATGCGTGGCGATGAAGATATGGGGAATACTTATTATCAAAAACTACGAGGAGAAGTCGATAACTTAAATTTATTAGTTTCTGAAATAACTTCATTTGTCATTCCTGAACTTATTCAGGGTGATTATTCTAAAGTTCAAACTTATATTAACGAATTACCCGAACTACTAAATTATAGGCGTATGTTAGATGATATTTATCGTTTTAAAAAATATACATTATCAGACACAGAAGAAAAACTATTGTCTAAATTATCAAAAGTATTAGATATACCTGATGACACTGCTAGTTTACTAAGAAATTCAGATATGACCTTTGGTTCGATTATTGATGAATTAGGAAATTTGGTGGAATTAACTAATAGTAATTTCTCCAAATATATTGAATCAAAGAATCGTGAAGTTAGAAAACAAGCTTTTATGACTCTTTATAAAGGTTATGATAATGTTAAAAATACATTAGCGAAAACTTTATCAGGAGAAGTTGATAGCCATATTGCTATTGCAGGTATTAGAGGTTTTAATAATGCTTTAGAAATGGCCCTTTTTGATGGTAATATTGATACAAAGATTTATAACAATTTAATTAAAGTGGTAAATGAGAATTTAGATGTACTTCATAAGTATTATCAATTAAAAAAAAATCAGTTAAATTTGGAAGAATTAACATTATATGATGTCCATGTTCCAATTACTAAAGATGTAACAGAAACTTATGATTTTGTTACTGCAAAAAAAATTATTATTAATGCTTTAGATGTGCTGGGTGATGATTATATAACTGATTTAACTAAAGCATTTGATGAGAATTGGATTGATATATATCCAAATGCTGGTAAACGAAGCGGAGCTTATTCATGGGGATGTTACGATAGTCATCCATACATTTTATTAAATTATCAAGACCGCTTTAGTGATGTTTCAACTTTAGCTCATGAACTTGGTCATTCAATGCATAGTTTTTACTCAAGGAATCATAATGAGTATCAAGATTCAGGGTATAAAATATTTGTGGCAGAAGTCGCATCGATTGTTAATGAATTATTGTTATACAGATATATGATAAAAAATGCTAAAGATAAAAACGAAAAACTAAGTATGTTAAATAATATGTTAGAGTTATTTAAAAGTACTTTATATAGACAAACAATGTTTGCTGAATTTGAACTAAATATATATAATAAAGCAAGTAATAATGAAATATTAACTCATGATTTATTATCATTAATATATTATGAGTTAAATAAAAAATACTTTGGTCCAAATGTAATAGTGAATGATGAAATAAAATATGAGTGGGCAAGAATACCACATTTCTACATGAATTTTTATGTCTATCAATACGCAACAGGTCTTGCATCAGCATGTGCGATTGTTAACGATATTCTTAGTAATAAAGAAGATGCAATTAAAAACTACTTAGAATTTTTAAAAACAGGTGGACGTGATTATCCAACTGAATTATTAAAAATTGCAGGAGTTGATATATCAAAACCAAAAGTAATTGAAGATGCAGTTCAATTTTTCAATGATATAATTGATGAATATATAAAACTATCTAAAGAGTAGGGAGTAGGTGAAAGAAGTGAATAAAAGAGATTATTATGAAGTCTTAGGTGTTGATAAAAATGCTAGTATAAATGATATAAAAAATGCTTTTAGAAAATTAGCGAAGCAGTA
>JAQVMY010000078.1 GCA_028703405.1 Bacilli bacterium | reverse complement strand
GATATATTTTAGTAACTTTTATTAATTGATTAATAATAACATTTATTTTATTTATATCTTCATTAAAAGAATTACTAAAGTTTAAAATATTATTATAATCTTTTATTATTTTTTTTAATTCAGCTCTAATGTTTTTATATTTAACTGAAGTTGGATGTGAAGCATATCCGGTTATTCTTGGATAAGTTTTCATATCAAATGTTCTAATTAAAGTAATTAATTTTTCTATTTCTTTACTTTTAATTGTTTTAATGATTTTATCAAACGGTTTTATCTCTTCTTCAATAAAAGAATCCAGTTTATCAAATAACAAATCATCTAGTTTTACTTTTTCTTTAATATCTTTATATAAGTTTTTGTATTCAGTAAAATCAATTAGTAATTCTTCGTATAAAATATTACTCCAAATACTTTTGTTGAAATCATCAATATTATAGATGTTTGGAAGTTGATTTAACCAATTATCTGGATTAGGAACTTTATTAATATAATCATTAAAATCAATTAATAATTGTTCAATCGTCGTCCCATTTTTATAATCACAAAAATTATCTAATAATTCTATTATTTCACTATTGTCTTGAAGTAAATCTTCAACTGTAACTTTTGCGAGATTATCTTTAATAACTCTATATTCAATTTCATCTATTATTTTAAAATCAGGCGATATATTTAAATACATGAAGTTTTCTTTAATTAATTTATTATAAAAAGCATCCATTGTCATAATTGAAGCAAGATCTACTAGTAATGCTTGTTCTTGTAAATGAATATTTTTTGGATCTTTTAAAATAGCATTATTAATATTCTTTTTTATTCGTTCTTTCATTTCACCAGCAGCAAGTGTTGTAAAAGTGACAACCAATAATTTATCAATGCTTCCACCTTTTAATATATAATCAATGATTCTTGCAGATAACACAGCTGTTTTCCCACTGCCAGCCGCGGCACTTACGATTACTTTTCCGCCTCTAGTTTCAATTGCAGATAATTGATCATTAGTCCATTTCATCTATCTCACCTCGAATCAATGACCATATTTCATCTTTATCATATTTTTTTAATTTTCGGTAATTTTGACTACCTTCTTCAATTCCGCATATTGCAAGGTATGGACAATATTTACAAAAGTTATTATCTTTAAATGGTTTTATTTCTATTTGTCCCTCTAATATATTCTTAGCAGTTTTAATAATTGTTTTTTCAGTAAAGTTAAGTATACTGTCCATGTCTTCTTTATCTATTAAGACATTTGGTTTAAACTTATCACGAGTATAAGCATCAATATAATTATTGATATTATCTCCACCAAGTCCATCAATTACTTCCTTATTGTTAAGCAGCATTCCTGTTAAACGATAATTCTTAGGATTAAACTCTTCATCCTCATATTTAACTAAAGATGGCATATAAAACAAACCAGATGGTATTAATTCAGGTCGTGATTTATAAATAAATTGTAAATAAATAAATAATTGAAGATTTAATCCATTAGCAATCTCATTTAAAACAACCTTTTTGGATCCAGTTTTATAATCAATTACTCTAACATAATGATCATATAAATCAACTCTATCGATAATTCCTCTTAAATAAATGGGAATATTGTTATAGTTTAAAACTAAAGGTAAAAATTCTTCATCTTTAGAAATATTAAGTTCTAGTTTATGTGGGACAAACTTATTCTTGTATATATCGTCATAAATAAATGGCCATAATATCCTTACTGTATCATTTAATTTGTCAAACATATAATCAGTGGTTGCATTTAATTTAAAGTCTTTCTCTTTTATAAATTCTAATTTCCAAAATTTAAGTAATCCAATAATATTATCTTTAGTGGCTTTATTAGAAATTAATTTTTCAAATAAATAATGAATATATGTTCCAGCAATGCGATTATCATAATTTTCTATCTCTATTTCATCTAATTTAAGAATATATTTACAGAAATATTGAAAAGGACAATAGTTATAAGTATCCATTGAACTAGGGCTTAACGATAAATTTGTAAGATGCTCTAGATTGATTTTATCGACACTATAAAAACTAGGAATATAATTAATTAATTTATTATAGTTTTTATAATAATCATGATTTTCAAAGTATGTTTTTAAATACTCTTTTAATTTAGCATTATTAAAATTTAAATAGTGATTAAAAGTTAAATTTTTTAAAGATACTGTATTAATTATACCTTCTTTATTATAAATAGTTATTTCTTTGTACATACTTTTAATCTTCTCAATTATAGGTGCTGGGTTCGTTTTAGAACCGTTTTTAGAGACTTTATAGTAAGTTATAAACAAATACTCACTTGGGCAAGTAATGGTGTAAAAAGTGCGGAATTTATCAATTAAAATATTATTGAATTTTGGATAGTTTTTATAATATGCAGATAAAACAGAATTATTTAATAATATATTTTCAGAGATTTTCTTTGGAACAATCCCTTCATTAACCCCTATAAAAAAGACAACTTTTGGTTTTAATCCATTAATAATACTAGTATCCCCTATTAATACCTCATCTAAATGATGATTTTGAACATTAATCTTTTTAAAGAAGTAACTAAAAATGTCTTTTAATTCTTCAACCCTAATAATATCATTTTTATAAACTGATGATATATTATTCATTATATTGATGAATTCAACCCATGTTTCATTATCATTTTTATTTATATATGTTGGAATTTTAAAGTTATCTAAATGATTATATATAATAAAAAGTAGTTCATTAGTATTAATTTTTTTATTTTCAATATATAAACTTTTTAAAATACTGTTATGAATATAATTTTTTAAATTTGGCTCTAAATCTTCTAAATCGGTATTATTAGTTTTAATAATCAAATCTACTACTTGATTTATTTGATAATCAAGAATATTATAATATCCAGATTTCATTATATTTATTAAAGTAGTTTCATTAATGTTATCGTTCATTATATCAAGTAAATTTAAAATATAATCTAAAAAATTAGAATTAATATTTTCTTTTTTATGATACGAAATATTATTATCACTAAAAATTAAGTCAAAATAATTTTCATAATCAGTTATAGCATTAGAGACAATTGCAAAATCATGATATCTAAAATTTTTAGTTCTAACTAAACTACTGATTTGATTAGCAACGAAGACTACTTCATCGTATAAATCACTAGCTCCGTAAATTTTAAAATAACCACTTTTGTCACTAAGTTCATTATTTAATTTATATAAATTATTTATAATAAAATCTTTTTCAGGGTCTTCATTATTATTAATAACTTCTATTTCTATATTATCTTTAAAGGCATTTTTAAAATAATTAAAAGCATCAAAATGTATTTCCATACCTGGGATTTCTTGATCAGTTAAAAAATATAAATATCCATTTTGGCTATTATTAATTAAATTTTTAATTAAATCTTTTTCAATATTATTTATTATATATAAATCACTTATAACTATATTTGTGTCTTTATAGTCATGATGATTAATTAAATAATCATTAACAGTTTTATATAATATTTGTTCATCTATATAACTATTTGAAATAAGTTCTAAATATTTATCAATAATTGTTTCAATATCATGGGTAAGTTTAGTTTGGTAATTACTTTTGGTTAGTTGATGATTAGTTTCAAATTTATAAATATTAATTAAGTCATCTATCATATCAAATGAGTGATTGCCTAAATAATTTAAGTTAGCATTACTTTCTTTAATCGCTTTAATAAAAAATAATGTTTGTTCATTTGAATTTATAACTGGTAATTTATTGATGTATTTTTGATAAGTTTGATAAATAAATGTTTTTAAATCATAAACAATAACATTATCATAATTACTAAAGTATTTCTTGTACTGAGTAACTTTATTATTTGAAGTTATAATTATTGTTTTATCATTACCTATTTGTTTCGAAATATTTTTACAGTTGTTTCCATTAATTTTATTAATTAGAAATTTAGTCATGTTATCGCCTACTCCCTATATCTATTATAGTATATAAATCTTTTTTAAACAACAAAAAAGATACTAGTTGTATCCTGTGTTTTAAATACTTTCTTCACTAATTAACCCTCGAATTGTTGTAAATCAGAAATTGTTATATTCATTATTTTAATCTGTTCTTCAAATGTTTGTTTCAATTTGTTTGCTATTTCTATTTGCGCATCAGTACAAGTAGAGTTGTTCTGTGATAGTTTGTTTTTCAAATCATAATCACATTCTTCAATAATAGCTGTTTCTTGATTAAAAAAGTAAATGTGATATTTATCTTCAACAGCATAAATAAAATATTTTGAATCTTTTGATAAATCAAAATAAAAATATTCGGTATTATTAATATTTTTAATATAATTATTAGTTTCAACTTCAGTATATTTATTATTTATTAATTTATCATGAATAGTTAACTTACCACATCCAACCGTTAAAAATGTTATTATAATAATTGGTACAATATACTTCTTCAAAACAAGTCACCTCAATAACAATATTATAGCATATTTTGTTATTATTTTAAAATTTACTTGGTAAATTATTAAATAATCAATGATACTATTACTATAAATGCAAGTAATAAACGGTACCACATAAATATTTTAAAATCATGTTTTTTAAGATATTGTAATAGATATTTTATAGTTATTAGTCCAACTATGAACGATACTAAAATACCGACAATAAAAATTGATAAGTTAGAACTTATAG
>JAQVMY010000011.1 GCA_028703405.1 Bacilli bacterium | reverse complement strand
TAAATGTTACGCCTTTCTTTTCATTTTTTACAACTATTTCATAACCAACTAAACAGAGGGTTTTTCTAATTATTGATAGTCCTAGTCCAAATTGTCCTTTTATGCCTTTTTTGTACGGGGTAAATAAATCAGACATAATTGTTTCATCGAGATTTGGACCATCATTGTAAAAGGTAATTTTATTGTTTTTTATGGTTATTTTAATTTCTTGTTCTGCATATCTAATGAAATTTTGAAGCATATTATCTATTATTGCTTCCCACATATCAGATGTTCCATTAAAATTTATTTTATTATCGTTTATTTTAACTTCCCACTTAATATCAGGGCGTTCATATTTAAATTTTTCAATTGAAGAACTTATTATTTTAGTGACATCAACTATTTCATTTTTATAATTTTTTTTATCTATTATATAATTTAATTTATTTAAGTAAAGTAGTGATTCAACTTTGTTTTCCAATTTTTTTAATTGTTCCTTTATTATAACACTACCACTTTCAGTATCCTGAACACCATCTTCAATTGCTTCAATATATGATTTTATTACTGTAAGAGGAGTTTTAAAATCATGCGATATATTTTGATACATTTGATTTTTATATTCTTCTTGTTTATTTAATGTGAAGTGCATATCATCAATAGCTCGTGATAATATACTTAGTTCATCATTTTCCTTAAACTTGTAATTATCAATGTAATCATCATTATCAATATTATCTACTTTATCTTTCAAATGTTTTATTTTCAAAACTAAATTACTAGCCCATAAAATCATCAAACTAATAATTAGCAAAAATGTTATAAGCAGAATTGGGAATATTGTGTATATAATATCCTGCCTCATTTGAACGATATAAGTATTATCTGTAATCGATATCTTGGTCATATTATCACTATAAGAGGTATAATAGTAATGTTTTTTCCCAAGGTATGTAAATTTCCCATATTCTGAATTTATATTATCTATAATTTGTTTAGGTGTAGCTGATGTTATTAGAGATAGATTGTCAGATATATATATAGTATTATCTGAATGAATACATAAATATGCAACATCATCAGCAATTTCATTTGAACTAATATCTAAATTTATAAACTCAAGTGGTTGCTTTAAATAACTATATATTTGTTTTTCATATATCGGTAACATAACTCGTGGTATTAATACCCACAAACTAAAGAATATTATTCCAAATACGATTATTCCAATTGATATTAATTGATTAAGTAAGTTATCTTTTATATTTCTCATGTTAAACGATAACCAAATCCATAAATTGTCTTAATTTTAATACTGGGCATTTTTTTACGAATTCTTCTAACTAAATCGTCGACAACACGGTCACTACCAAAGTAATCTTCTCCCCAAATATGTTTTATTATTTCTTCTCGACTAAATGATTTATTAATATTTTTAATAAACATTAACAATAAATCAAATTCTAGTGAGGTTAGGACTATTTCTTTGTCATCTTCTAATACTAATCTTTTATCAATATCTATAGAATAAGTTCCATACTGTATTATATTGGTTCCTTTAGAATACACTCTTTTTATAATTCTATTTACTCTCAACACCAATTCTTTAGGTGAGTATGGTTTGGTGACATAATCATCACTACCAAGTTCAAGACCAATAATTTTATCTAAATCTTGATCACGAGCTGATGTAAAAATAACTGGAACTTCAGGGTCAAGTTCCCTTATTTTTTTTATAATATCATAACCACTTATAGTATCACCTAACATGATATCTAAAATCCATAAATGAACCGGATGCCCTATATAATCAATCGCGTCTTCTCCATTATAGAAATTAACCACTTCATAGTTCTCGCGTTTTAAATAAGACATTATCAAGTCATTTAAGTCTTTTTCATCTTCTACTAAACAAATCGTATACATATTTACACCTCAACATTAGTATAGCATTACTACTATTTTTTTTCTACTCATTTATCACTTCCTTCCTTTTTTAGGAATGTTTCCTTATTCTGTCATATATAATTCGTTTTTCATAACAATCACTTTTCATCTATCACCTCCTTGATAATAACATTGTACTAAAAGATTGTGGGTATAATTATAAATTTTTATGGGAAATTATGGGATTGAAAAATCCTTATCTAAATATTTAAATAAGGATTTATTTCTAACTCTTGTTTTAAATTTGTATCTTCTCCATGCCCAGGATAGATTTTAATATTGATTGGATATTTTTTGATTTTTTCTAAACTATTCATTAATATTTTATAATCTCCTGTTGGTAAATCATATCTTCCAATGGAACCTTTAAATAAAAAGTCACCTGTAAATAAATGTATATTATCAAAATAATAAGATACAGAGTCACTAGTGTGACCTGGAGTGTAAATAATTTCTAAATTGAAATTTCCAATTTGATAATTTTTTTCTTCTAAATTATTTCTACCATAAACTTGACAATTATATTTTTGCTTCAATTTTTCTAGTGCACCAATATGATCTGGGTGATAATGGGTTATCAAAACACCATCAACAATAGTATCTTTAATTTCTTCAATTATCTTATTTTCTTCTGCTCCTGGATCAATAATTAAACAATGATTATCTTTAAATAATAGATAGCAATTGGTTTCTAAATAACCAACAATTATTCTTTTAATTAGCATTTAATACCTCCTTAACAGGACCATATGTTTTTCTATAACCCTCTATTAATCCATATTCTTTAATTGCTGCTATATGTTTTTTAGTTGGATACCCCTTATGCTTTCCAAATTCATACATTGGATATAATTTATCTAAATCATACATCATTTTATCCCTAGTTACTTTAGCAACCACACTAGCAGCTGCAATGCTAATACTGTTAGCATCTCCTTTTATTATTGATGTTGAATCTACGTCTAATTCAAGTTTCATAGCATCTATTAAAACATGGTTTAGTTTTATTTGTTTTTGAACTTCATTTATAGCTAGTATCATAGCTTTTTTAGAGGCTTCGTATATATTTATTTCATCTATTTCTTTTGCATCAACTATACCAATACCATAAGCTAAACAATTTTCTAAAATATAACTATAAAATAAATCCCTTTTTTTCTCACTTATTTTTTTAGAATCATTTAATCCTTCTAAAATAAATCCTTTAGGTAGTACGACACAGGAAGCAACAACAGGTCCAATTAAAGGTCCCCGCCCTACCTCATCTACTCCACCAATATTTTTTATACCATTTTTATATAATTCTTTTTCATATTTATATAAATCCATATTATTACCTCTATGTAATTATAACAAAAAAGCCAAAAAAAATAAACCCGAAGGTTTATTTTACAACTATATTAACCATTTTTTCTGGTATTATAATTATCTTTATGATTTTTTTGCCATCTATGTATCTTTTGACATTGTCTATTTCTTTAGCTCGGTTTTCCATTTCCTCTTTTGATGAATTAATCTTAATAATTGTTTTTCCACGAACTTTACCATTTACTTGAACAACTAATTCATAGACATCTTCAACCATTTTATTTTCTTCATAAACTGGCCATTCTGATTTATATATTGGTTCTCCTAAATTGCAAATTTCATTTAATTCCTCAGTAATATGAGGAGCGATTGGATTTAATAATAATAAGAATGTTCGATAATCTTTGGTTGTAATAGTAGTTTGTTTTTCCATTTCATTTAATAAAATCATTAATGCAGAAACAGCAGTATTATATTTCATATTATCAAAATCATCAGTTACCTTTTTAATTGTTTGATGAATTTGTTGTTCTAAGTTACTGCTATATTCGTCTAAATTAACTAATTTTTCTTTAATTCGATAAACCCTGTTTAAGAAACGATTGGCACCTGTTATACCTTGGTCATTCCAAGTTGCTTCTTTTTCATAATCTCCAATAAACAATTCATAAACACGAAGCGAATCAGCACCATATAAATTAACCATATCATCGGGGTTGATTACATTGCCAAGTGACTTACTCATTTTCACGCCACCTTCACCTAAAATCATTCCATGTGCTACACGTTTTTTAAATGGTTCTTTATGTGGGACTAATCCAATATTATATAAAAATTGGTTCCAGAAACGTGCATATAATAAATGTCTAGCAGCGTGTTCCATTCCCCCATTATACCAATCTACTTGACCCCAATATTCTAATGCTTCTCTTGAAACAAACTCTTTATCATTATAAGGATCCATGTATCTTAGCCAATACCATGATGATCCAGCCCAGTTTGGCATTGTATCTGTTTCTCTTATTGAATCTACTCCATTTTCATCTTTAGTATTAATAAATTCTTTAATATTAGCTAAAGGACTTTTCCCATCTTCAGTTGGTTTATAATTAATTGATTCAGGTAGTAACACTGGTAAGTTTTTATCAACCTTCCAACCATCTTGTTCATTATAAATTAATGGTATTGGTTCTCCCCAAAATCTTTGACGAGAAAAAACCCAGTCTTGTAATTTATAATTTACAGTCACTATTCCTAATTTATTTTCTTCTAAATAATTATTAATAGTTTTTATAGCATCTTCTTGATTTAACCCCTCAATAAGACTTGAGTTTATATGAAGTCCATCACCAATATAAGCTTCTTTAGTAATGTCTCCACCATCAATAACTGGAATAATTGGCAATGAAAATTTCAGAGCAAATTCATAATCTCTTTCATCGTGAGCTGGAACCGCCATTATCGCACCTGTTCCATAATTCATCATAACATAATCAGATATAAATATTGGAATTTCTTTATTACTTAAAGGATTAATAGCATTTATTCCATTTATCTTAATTCCTGTTTTATTTTTATTAATTTGAGTTCTTTCGAATTCGGTTTTCTTTTGTGCTTCTAATTTATATTCTACTAATTCTTCAAAATTATTGATTTTACTTTTATATTTTTCAATTAATGGATGTTCTGGTGAAATAACCATAAAAGTTACTCCATAAATAGTATCTGGTCTAGTTGTAAATACTTTTAATGACTCATCTATTTCTTTTAATTGAAAGTTAATTTCAGCTCCAACACTCTTTTTAATCCATTCAATTTGCGCGGTTTTAATACGCTCAGAATAGTCAGTGTCATCTAATCCATCAAGTAGGTCTTGAGCATAATCTTTCATTCTTAACATCCATTGTTCTTGTTCTTTTTGATTAACTGGATTATGACATCTTTCACAAACACCACCAGCTGCATCTTCATTAGATAAAACAGTTTTACAATTATTACACCAATTAACTAGTGTTTTTGCTTTATAAGCCATACCGTGTTCAAAAAACTTTTGAAATTGCCATTGAGTCCACTTGTAATATTCGGGATCACTTGTAGCAAATTCTCTATCCCAATCAAAAGATATACCTAAGTTCTTAATTTGGGTCTTAAATACTTTTACATTTTCTTGAACCGCTTCTTTAGGATGGATATTATTAGCGATGGCATATTGCTCAGCGGGTGCTCCAAAAGAATCCCATCCAATTGGAAATAAGACGTTGTAACCTTGCATTCTTTTTTTTCTAGCCATTGCATCATGCGCGGCATAACTTCTAACATGACCAACATGTAGCCCGCTACCAGATGGATATGGAAACTCAACTAGATAATAGTATTTTGGTTTACTACTTCCGTTTATCGCTTTAAATGCTTTGTTTTCCTCCCACTTTTTTTGCCATTTTTTTTCTATTTCATTAAAATTATACATTTTTATCTCCCCTTTCTTGGTGTTGATAGTATTTACCAATAATATGATATACCGCAATTTCTAAAATAATTAAAATTATAAATCCAAATAGCATTTTTATAATTAACTGATCTATAAAACTAATTAATGTAAAAGTTGAGGCAATAATAAAAGCATTTGATATAGATATTATTTGAACCATATATTTCATATTAATTTTTTTTATATCAACTTTATATCTTAGTTTCAGATATTTTAACTCCATACTATATTCAAGTTTGTCACTTTTTTTCTTTCTTAAAATTAAAGCAAACAAATAAATTGAATATACTAATAGAAAAGTAATTATAAAGATTTTAATTTGTTCCATGATTTTACCTCCTAAAGAAAAAAATATTATAATTTAAGGACGAATAATCGCGGTACCACCTTAATTCATAATATTTTATGCACTTTAATTTTTAACGCAAATTAAACGCCAAGCGGAACTCCAAAGCAAGTTCACAAATATTTATTTAAAGTTTTCACCAACCACTTTTTCTCTAATAAACAAATAAGATGCTACTACTCTTCTTCACAGTTTTTTGAATTGCTAATATTATATTATACTTGTTCAATATATTCAAGTAATTTTAAGAATAATCGAACAAATTTTTGATCTAATCCTTTATTTTTAAGTCGTCTTACAGCTATTCTTTTCTTTTTCATTGGAATTTCAGCAAAAATTACCGCATCTATTCGTTCTTTCATTTCAGTTTCAATAGTTAAATCCGAAATAATACCTTCAATATCATCATTAATTAATCTAATAGCTTCAATTTCAATATCTTTACCTTTACAATTGATTGTCAATTGACCAAGAGTTGTAACATCATCAACTTCAACAATAAAGTCAGGGCCTTCGGTATAGTGTCTATTCGTTATTTGTCCATCATTTACAAATGTAATTACTTCTTCAGCTTGTTTTGTATTTCTAAAAATTACTTTATAATTTCTAAATTTAGGAATTATTTCACTTTTACCTTCTATTGCTCTAATAATAACTGTATGATTATTTGGTAAATAATTATAATCAATATTTGTTTTAATATAAAACCCCTTATTATATAAATCACTCATGCCATCGTCTTCGTAAAGTTTATAAGTGTTGCTACGACCTGGAAATATTTGAATTTCCATATTTTTAGGGGGCGTCGTATCAAATAAGTTATCATCATTACTAAGTGGAATAATAGCTCCAGCTTTAACAAAAACAGGATAATCTTGGTCCCTAAAGAATGATACATATGATCTACCACCAGGAAATTTTTTACCTGTTACAAAATCATACCAAATACCATCTGGAATATAAAATTTATGAATAACTCGATTCATTATATAATTTTTTGTAGTAGTAATTGGTGAAATGAAAAATTCACTTCCAAAATAATATTGATTACGATATAAAACATCATCATACATTTCTTTATAACGGTGGTATATCGGTTCAACAATAAGTTTTCCTTCTTTATGATATTTATATGCTTCAGAATATAAATATGGTATTAAGCGATGCCTTAATTTTAAGTAATCTTTAACAATGGCATATGTTTTTATGCTCCAGAGCCACGGTTCACGCTTATAATATTTTCCTTTTTCACTACCAAATTTTAAGATGGGACTAAAGACTCCTAACTGAACAAACCTCGTATATAATTCATTGTCTTCAATTCCTTTATAGTATCCACCAATATCATGACTCCACCAGGTAACTCCCCCATTTGAAGCACTTCCATTAAAGAAAGGAATTAGTTTTAGCGTTTTCCAATCAACTAATGTTTTCCCAGAATATAAAACTGGGTAACGATGTGGTGCGACTCCTGCGTTATTAGATAATATCATCGGACGGCGTTTATAGTTTCTTTTCATATCGTAAAAATGATAATGATTTAAAATGAAAGTATTTAATTTATTAATGTTAGGGTTTGTATCAACCCAATAAAAATCTACATCTATTGCATCAAGTGGATGAATCATCATCTTAAGATATACATCAATAAATTTTGGTTCAAGAGCATTAAAAGGAATGATCCCCTGTTCATCAGGTGCTAAATACTTTTTAACATTTTCATAATATTCTTCATAGGGATAAATACCTTGAGTTGGATTGATGTTAAGACCAACTCTAATACCTTTTGAGTGTAGGTATGATATCATCTCGTAAGGTTCTTTAAAGTTTTCTTTGTTAAATGTAAAACCCGTTTTTAAATTTTCTGTCTTTTCATATTGATTTAAATGCCATTCTTCGTTTAAAAGAACAATTGATATAGGAATTTCTTGATGATCAAATTCATCGATTAAATCTTTTAAGGATTGATCTTCATAACTTTCATTTCTACTCCACCAATTCCCTAAGGCATATCTTGGGACAAGGGCTGGAAAACCAGTCAAATTATAATAATCTTGTAAACACAATTGAAAATCATTTAGGTACATAAATAAGTAAATATCAATGTTTTTATTTTTTCTTTCAATAATTACTCCGTTTTCACTGATAATTTGTGATTCACTATCATTAATACTGGCAAAGCCTTCAGCTGAAAACAATCCTCGTTCAAAATCATACTTTCCTCGTTTGTTAGCAAGCTTATTTTTAGGTATTCCTAGGTTTCTAACTTCTGGATGACCATAATACCAAAAACGATCACTATTTAGCAGTTCAACTTTTAAATTTGATGTTGGATTTAATCTTCCACCATAATATTTTCGTTCCTTAATATATGAAATTTTAAAATATTTTGTTGTTAATTCCAAATATTTTTCATCTTCTTTAACTTGGAACTCAGGAACCTCAAAATTACGATTCCACACCAATTTAGTTGGACGATTTTCAAAAATACCATCCTCGCTATATTCAAATCTAACTAGTCTTTCAGTTAAAATTGTTATTCTATACTTTTCGCCCTGAATAATAGCCTCTTCACGAGCTATACCGTTTTCATAGTTAACTTTAAAATGCTCTCCTAACTTGTACATAGAATCACCCTTATTCTTTTATATTTCTTCTATTTTCATAAAATTGGTATGCTTCACTTCTTTTAAAGGATAGCCACCTGTTATTATTATTTTATCATTTTCTTCTAACTCTAAAAAGTCAATAGCTTTACTTATAGATGTTTTAATAATTTTATCAAATGAATTAAATTCATCTGTTTTTCTAGCATATACTCCAAAATTAAGTGCTAAAGATTTAACAGTATTAATGTCTGGGGAAAGTGCTAAAATAGGACAAGATGGTCTAAAACGACTCATTTTTCTTGCGCTATATCCGCTAATTGTTGGTACAACAATTGCCTTTGCTTTTAATCTATTAGCACAATCAGCAACACTATGAGCAATTAAACCAGTTGAATCCTGCTTTTCAGTTCTCATAGCTTTACTAAGTAAGTCAATATAGTCAATGTTTTCTTCAGCTGATTTAATAACTTTCTCCATCATTTGAAGAGCTAGTACAGGATGTTGACCAACTGTTGTTTCACCACTTAGCATGACCGCATCTACACCATCTATAACAGCGTTTGCAATATCACTAACTTCTGCTCTAGTTGGTCTTAAGGTGTTTTCCATTGAGGACAATAATTCAGTTGCAACAATGCTTACCTTTCCATTTAAATGGCACTTGTTAATAATTAATTTTTGAATTCCAGGTATTCTTTCAAGGGGTATTTCAACACCTAAATCACCACGGGCTACCATAACACCATCACTTACTCTAATTATTTCGTCAAGTTCTTCAATCGCCTTTTCATTTTCAACTTTAGCTATGATACTAATATGGTCATTTTCTAATTCAATTAATATATCGTTTATTTCTAAAATATCATCACTACTAGATACAAATGATAAGGCTAAGAAGTCAACATTCATCATATTGGCGAATTTAACATCCTCACGGTCCTTTTGATTAATAAATGGTATATCAATTTTAGAGCATTCCATATTTACACTTTTTCCATCTCTTATTATTCCATCATTTAAAACTTCACATACTAAATAATCAGTTGTTTTATCAACAACTTTTAATTCGATTTTACCATCATCTAATTTAATTATGGTATTATGTTTAACACCATCAATGGCTTGTGGTATATTAATTGAAAAAGCATTTTTATCACCAATTACTTCTTCTTTTACTATTTTCACTAGTTCACTAGCGTGAAGTTGAGCTTCACCATTAATAAATTTTAAGGTTCTTATTTCTGGTCCTACTGTATCTAACATAATAGCAACATTCATGTTTAGTTCTTTATTTAATTCATTAACTTTTTCAATAATATCAACACAAAATGAATAATCAGCATGGCTAAGGTTTAGCCTTACAACATCTAATCCATTTAACATTAGTTCTTTAATAACTTCTTTATCGGTACTAGATGGACCGATAGTTGCTATTATTTTAGTTTTATTCATATACTATCACCGTACTAATTATATCAAGTTTTGCGAAGATTAAAAAGTCTTTTTGTTTAAATTCAATTAATTTGCAAATTAACAGAACACTTTACGTATAATTAGAATTTATATCTAAAGGTATTATGATATAATATTATCACTCAAGGAAGTGAAATAATGAATTTATTTAAAAATACTAATAATAATAAAAGGTATTACACACTAGATTATTTTTATAGACAAAAATTTAATTCTAAAGTATTTAAAGTGAGTTTAAATGCTGGTTTTTCATGTCCTAATATTGATGGTACAGTCGGTCGAGGTGGTTGTATTTACTGCTCCAAATCTGGAAGTGGTGATTATGCAGGAAATATATTTGATACTTTAGTTCTACAATTTAACACAGTTAGAAACATGCTTCATAAAAAATGGCCAGATGCGAAATATATAGGTTACTTTCAAGCAAGAACTAACACTCATGCTCCGCTTAATGTTTTAAAGGAAAAATATGAAACGATTTTAAAGTTGGACAACGTTGTTGGATTATCCATTGCAACAAGACCTGACTCTATTAGTGATGAAGTATTAGATTACTTAGGAGAATTAAATAACAAAACTTTTTTAACAGTTGAGTTAGGTATTCAAACTATCCATGACAAAACATCAAAATTAATAAATCGATGTCATGATCTAAATTGTTTTACAGAAATGGTTTATAAATTAAAAGAAAAAAACATTAATGTTGTAATCCATATTATAAATGGATTACCTTATGAAACAAAAGAAATGATGTTAGAAACTGTAGAATATTTGAATAAATTACCAATTGATGGAATTAAAATTCATATGTTACACATTTTAAAAGATACTCCCCTGGCTAATTTATATCAAAAGAAAAAGTTTGATGTATTGACTAAAGAAGAATATGTTAATATTGTTTGTAACCAACTTGAAATGTTAAATCCTAATATTGTTATTAATAGAATTACCGGGGACCCGAATATTGAGGATTTAGTCGAACCTAATTGGTTGATCAAAAAGTTCGGGGTTTTAAATGATATTGATAAAGAACTCGTTAAGAGAAACACTTATCAAGGATTTAATATAAGTATTTTAAATAAGGCTAAACAATTAATGTGTAATCACCTCAAAGATAATGATCTTGTAGTTGATGCGACTATTGGTAATGGTAATGATACTTTGTTTTTAGCTAATTTAGTCCCTAAAGGTTTTGTTTATGGATTTGATATTCAACAAATAGCCCTTGATAAAACAAGCAAGTTATTAAACGATAATAACATTTCAAATTATCAATTATTTTTAGATAATCATAAAAACATTAATATCCTGTTAAAGGACTATTTAGCTAAAATTAGTTTAATAACCTTTAATTTGGGCTACTTACCAGGTGGTAATAAATTCATTACAACTAATTATAAATCAACAATTGAAGCTATAGATAATTCACTAAACCTACTTAACAATAAAGGTGTTATTCTTATAACTGTTTATCCAGGACATAAGGAAGGTTTAGAGGAACATAAAGCATTAGAAAAATATTTGAAAAAATTAAACAATTATAAAATTGATTTTTATCATAATACTACTAATAAAAAGGCTCCATATTTAATTAGTATTAAAATGCAAAATGCTTACACTAAAAATTAACTGAATGCAAAAAATATATACAATTAATATATATTTAATATTTAAGATAAACCAAAAAGGACCGAAAATTTTCGGCCCTTTTTCGAAATATTTAATATTATATATAACTTTTTACCATATAAAAATTATTGTCTATTAATAAACCAAGAAGCACTTATATCAGCACTGCTACTTTCAGGTTCAGGATTAGGCATTTCAAATTTGACCATTGATGGCACATTAAATCCTAGTCCGAAGGCCATGCAAACACCAGGTTGTAAAATTCTTAAATTTTTAATTATTTCATTAGTAATACTTGGTAACATTTCTTTTATATAAGAAACATCTCTAGGGTGAAGCATTTTAAAGATTAAGAAGTTGCTACATTGTGATAAAGTAGTTTCAGATAACTCTGATGGTCTTTGTGAAATAAGTCCTAAGAGAACCCCATACTTACGTCCTTCTTTAGTAATTCTTTCGAATATATTATAACCTAATAGATTAATATCATTATCATTTTGAACATATCTATGAGCTTCTTCTAAAATAATATGGAATGGTAATGATGCTCTTTTATCTAGTTCTTTAGAATAATTAAATAATAATTTCGAATAAACCTTAGTTATTGTTTTAGCTAATCGATCATCTATATAGTTTATATTAAAATTAATTATTTGAGCTTTTTTACCATTGTGAGAGGTCAATAATTTCTTTATGTATTGTGCTTTAGTAACATATTCTGGATAATCAAAGTAAGTATTATAATTACTAGTTATTAATGAATTTAATCTTACTTTTAATATATTTGAATCATCGAAAATTCGATCACTTTTTAAGACACCTTCTGAAATAAGAGCAAATTCAAATGCCACTTTTAAGTCTTTTAAACTATAAGCGAAAGTACCATTAGGCAATGATAGTTCTAAATCGTCTGTTAAAAATCCTTCAATAAAACTAGTAATTAATTCAATTTCACGAATTTTACCTGAGGCATCAATTGCAAATAACTGCTTAAGCGGTCTTGTGTATCCAGGTTGGAAAATTTCCGTTTCTGGATTTAACTCCCTAGTATGATAATGAGTTAATACTGATAAAATCTGGTCTCTGATTTGAACTGGTGGACGCCCACTAGATACAATATCAAGTAGTGCACGCGCTATTATATCATTTTTATGTTTTAATACTAGTTCTTCATCTTGTCCAAAAATTGTAACTAATTTTAAAGCTTTTTCAATAATTGGTAATTGAGAATGCCTTTCAGCACCTAATAAAAGCGCAATATCATCAACATCTAATAGCCATAAAGGTATTCTTAAGATCTCAGTTTCACTAAAATGCAAATTAGTTGTATATGTTTTAAAGTTAATATTTGGATTTTTTTTATTTAATTCACTAAATGCATTATGGTATTCCCCATAAGCATCAAAAATAAATATGCTAGCACGATATGCAATTGAAGATTTTTTTTCAAATAAATTTTGAAAAATTCTAGCAACACTACATGATTTTCCACTACCTGTTGATCCAAAAATAGCGAAATGATTACTAAAAAACTTGTTAATATCAATACCAATTGGAACATCTTTATATATAGGACTTAATCCTAGATATAAGTCCTTATCATCCTGATAATTAGTAATTCCAATAATTTTTTTAACATTCTCATCTGATATTAAACTAACTTCTGATGAAAATGCAGGTTTTTTCATTACTCCAAACACAAATTTATTATTTATTATTTCACCAATCAGATTAATGATTGCAATATCATCGTTAACTTCAGTAATTTCACCAATAATTTCAATGTCATTATCTTGCATTTTAACGTATAAGTTAATTATATTCTGAAGTTTTGATAATTCAATCCCAAGTTTTAAATAAATAATATTTCCTTCAATCCCAATTATATTACCTAGCACTTATGCCACCCCTATTCTTTCATATTAAACTTTCTCTTATATATATATCAACATTATCTATCAGATAAATATTAATAGTTGTTTCTTTTATTATTTTAATAAACCCCAACCCTTTAATTACTAAATCATGATAAGCTGGAACTTTTATAACCCGTTTTATTAAACTATCTGCATCATCTTCTTTATACACACGTTTTACTTCTAATTTACTAGAAATATACATCGTTATATCATTTTTATCAAAAAAATATAATTTTGCTAAATCTTCAATTATTATTGTTTGTGGTTTTTTTATCTGAAAAGTTCTTGGTTTAATAACTGAAGTCGGAATAATTTTAAATATTTTTTTTAATTCAACTGCATCGATTATATTTCCTTTTTCCAATAAACCCGGTGTATCAATTATGGTCAAATTATTGTTTAACTTAATAACAATATTACCTAAAGTTGTTGACGGTAACTTACTTGTTGTTATTTGACTCTTTGAATTTGTATAATTATAAATTAATTTGTTTATCATGGTTGACTTTCCTACATTGGTTTTTCCAACAACATAGACGTTATTACTTTTTTTATGTTTATTAATGGTATCCAATAGCAAATCAAAATTATAATTTTTATAACTACTTATAATTAAAGTGGAAACACTATTAATTCCTATATTTCTAATATATTTTTTTAATTTTTCTTCTTTTAAATAAGGTTTTAACAGATCATATTTTGTTATTATTAAGACCAAATCATTAGATAAATGTTTTTTTATTACATCTAAATTAGAAGGTAAATTGAAAATATCAATTAATAATAGAACTAAATCATTTGTATTATTTATATCTTTTAAAATGTTAATAAATTCTTCATTGTTTTTAGACACGGTTTTATATTCATTATAATTTTGAATTCTGAAACAGCGCTCACATAAATCTTTTTTTTCATCTTTAACATAACCAACAGCTAACACATTACTATTTTGAAGTTCAATTCCACATCCAAGACATTTTTTAATCATAATATTTACCTAATATCAATAAATCATATTTTCTTAATTTTTTAATAATTTTTTTCTCAACAATTCTAGTAAATCTCGTTAAAAAGAAATCCTTCTGACTTATTGGATTAACTAAAATAGTAGTTATTCCAACTAAATTCCCACCTAAAACATCGGTTAAAATTTGATCCCCAATAATTGCTACTTGACTTTCGTTATAATCGTTATCATAAAGAAGTTTTTTGAATTTATATTTAAATGGCTTACATGCGGAAGCACAATAATCTACTTGTAATTCATCGGCAAATATTTTTACCCTTGATTTTGAACTGTTAGAAAATATATGTACATCAAATCCCTTTTCTTTTAATTCCTTGAAAAGTTCTTTTATTTTATTATTTGATATTTTTATACTCGCTGGCACTAAGGTATTATCTAAATCAAATAATAAACATTTTATGCCACGGTCTAATAGTTTTGAATATTCAATTGTATATATACTCTTTTGGTATACATCAGGTATATATTTTTCCATATTTACCTCCTTATGTTTTTACTATATGTCCATTTCATTATATCAAAAAAACACGTACAATACAATTTATATTTTTTTGATTTATCCCATATGGTTATCAGATGATATTGTCACAGTATGTTATCATTTGGTTTTATCACAACTTATTATATAAACAAAATTACAATTTAATATACTTATTTAAATTAGTCCATTTTCTATTACAAGTTTTTTAACATACATGATATAATGATTACGGAGGATGGTATTATGAATATAGGTTTATACGCTATAATATTTATTTCAAAGGTTATCGAAAACTCATTAGGTACTTTACGATTAATTGTTGTGGCCAACGGAAAAAAAGGATTAGGTGCTTTCCTTCAATTTATTATCGCTATAGTATGGGTGGTTGTTACTGGGGCAGTTGTTACAAATATTACAGAAGATCCATTAAAAATTGTCTTTTTTGCACTTGGCTCTTTTGTCGGATCTTATGCAGGTAGTTTCATAGAAGAAAAAATGGCACTTGGAAGTAATATGTTAATGGCTATTGTTGATGAAGATTATGGGAAAGCCGTTATAAAGGAATTAAGAAACAATGATTTTGCTGTGACAGTATTACAAGGTGAAGGTAAAGATAAAGGAAGAAATATTTTAATGATTATGGTTTCACGTAAAAAACGCCATGAAGTGGTTCATATAATTAATAGCATCGATAATAGTTCAATGATTATTGCAGAAAGTGCCAAAACTATTAGTGGTGGTTATAATCAATTAAAAAAAGAAAAAAAATAAAAAATCACTATGGTGATTTTTACTTTTAAATATCTTTCAATAAATATGCTTTATCTGTTATAAAAAACATATTGTTTTTAATTTGGGATATTTTATTATTAAAAAAACTTAGTTTATTAATTGTCCAAAAAAATAATAATTTATTCGTTTTATATTGACCAAAAAAATTATATTTTATAAAATAAGCATCATAACCATCGTTAAAGTTGGTATTTTTAGTTACTATTAATGGAGCGCTTCCAACTTTAAATTGTGGGTAATTATCTTTAATATAATCTGTTAACTTATAACTAAAGCCTGTAATATAGATATCAAGGTTTCGATGTTTTTTTATTACTCTTATGAGTTTATCAACAACTTCTTTAATATTACCTAGTTCATGTTTAATTTCAATTATTATTATTTTAGAACTTTTAACTTTTCTTAATAATTGGTCTAAAGTCATAATAGTATAGGTATAATTTTTATTTCCAAATTTATATTTTTTCAATTCTTTTAAAGTCATATTTTTAACAATACCATGTCCATTACTAGTTCTATTTATCGTAAAATCATGAATAATAACTAATTTATTATCTTTGGTTAGCCTAACGTCAAATTCAACACCTTTAATATATTCTTTATCTAAACTAGATAATATAGCTTCTAAACTATTTTCTGGATAAAGATGGTTATTATTTCCTCTGTGCGCAATTAAATTAAGCATATATATACCCCTAATAAATTATATGAAAAAAATGATATTCATTGATTGAATATTATTTTTTTGAGAATACAAACTTCGTACTAGATACATTTGCAATATTTAAAATATTTTTTAATTATTAAAGTTATCAAGTGAACTAGTAAGATCTTATTACTTTTTACAATAAATAATTTTACACAGAACTTAATTTTTCAATAATATAATTATATAATTCTTCGTTTATTTCATCTATTGCCCTGATATTATTATCTTCATAACATTTTATTGTTTTAAAACTATATTTTTCAGCAATTTCGATATAAGCTTTTTCAGCATTTCTTAGGTGACATTCATCATTTTCATGACCATCTGGTTTTTCTTTACGATTTTGTTTTAAAATTAGAGCATGATCGTATGGTAAATGAAGAAATATTGCTATATCTGGTATTGGAAGTCCTAATGCTTTGAATTCTAATTTTTCAATCCACTCATACATTTCTAATCTTTCTTGAGCATTTTCTAATTTTCCTGCTTGATGTCCCATGTTTGAATAAGTATATCTATCCAGAATAACATTAGTCCCTTTTTGTAGCATATCTGTTATTTTCTTAATATTGTAAAGCCGATCAGCTGCAAAATATAGGGATGCTACTTTAGGTTCAACATTTGAAGCCCCCTCTAAAAACCAAGAAGTTCCCATATACTCCTTTCCTAAATATGGTCCACCAATTATTTTTCCTGTTGGAGAATTATAATTTGGAAAATCAAATTTAATAATGGGGATTTTTTTGTTTTCTAGTTTCTTTATTAATAAATTAGTTTGAGTTTCCTTCCCCGAACAATCAGTTCCCTCAATAACAATTAACTTACCTAGCATTTATATCTTCCTTCCTATACTCTATCATCCGAAATTCATTATTATCTATCATTATTTTTTTACAGAAGTTAGTAGAATCAAACAATATTTTATTGTCTGATTTCCTAAGTTCAACTAGATAAACTTTATTTATATAGGGCAAAAAAAAGTTATACATTTTTTCATCACTAACTAAAATAAATTCTTCTGTTAATAATTCTAATTTTCTTAATAATTGATAGTTATTTCTAAAAACAATTACGTTATTATCTTTATTCTTTAAATTCTTAGATATTACAATATATCTTTTATTAGGAAGAATTATTGGAATTGTATTATAAAATTCTTCTCCAACAATAACAGTTTTATTAATTAATTTTTCATTGAAAAAATCACATTTTTCTAAAATATTCCATAATTGGTTACTCATACTATCGTCATTAGATACAATCATTGTTAAATTCATAAATTCTCCTACAAAATCTCATTACCCAAAAAATCAACATTAATAAATTTACGACTTGCTAAATAATCACACATATGTCCAAATTTTTGATATTTTGTTATTGGTTTTGGCAATACCTCATTACCTTTATAATCAATTGTCCACTCTCCCATGTGGGTTTCTAAGATTGATGACATTAAATTGGCTTCGTCTTTTGTTAAGTCAAAATCTTGATAATTTTCTTTAATAAGAGACGATATTAGTAACGGGTGATCAAAAGCTGTATATTTATTTTCAGTTAGTCCAGATTTTAAACCATCGTGAATTATTAAAGAGATAATAATAATATCTTTTTCAAATTCTTCGAAATCATTCCCAATCGTATTATTGTTATATAATAATTCATTAGCAATTTTAACAGCTACTTTAGTATGTCTAATAAGCCCACCAGTTCCTAATGCATATTTGGGATGATATTTCCCAGTAGAACTAGCTGAGATGGAAAAGAAATAATCTGGGAGCGTATTAATTATTTTCTTTGCACTATCTCTCAATCTTGAATCTTTAATATAATTTAGTTCAGTTTTAAAAAAATCTATTTTATTCATGTTACACCATAAAATTAATTAATATTTCATTAGACAAATATAAATATTTTGAATCAATATAAATATTATTTGAATTATCAATCAACTTTCCTTCCATAATTAATTTTTCAACATTAGGG
>JAQVMY010000077.1 GCA_028703405.1 Bacilli bacterium | reverse complement strand
CTTCTCTTATTAAAATAACCGCAGCTCCATTTCTTTCAAGTTCTTCTTTTAAAAATAAACTGATAGCTAAATTAATATTATCTTCTTTTACACTTAAATAGCTGGCTCCATTATCAACACCACCATGTGGCAGTACCAATTAAACCCACCAAATAAGAAACCACTAGAAATCCTTAATAATACAGGGAATTTGATTAAAATCGGAATTGAATGTTTTTATTTTTTATATATCAAAAGGACAAGCTATTCATTAATTTTTGTTGAATCTCATATTTGAGATTCTTTTTTTCTTAAAGGTGGTGGTAAAAACAATATTATTATAATTTTATTCAAATTTAATAATAAAGAGTCTAACAAAAATTTGTCCGATTCTTTTTGAAAGGAGGAAGAATTATTGAGTAATTTGGTTTATTTAATCGGAAGATTAACTACTGATCCTGAAACTATCCAAACCGAAAATGGGAAAATAGTTTTAGATGTAGACTTAGCCGTCCAAAGAAGTTATAAAAATGTTGACGGTGTTTATGAAAGTGATTTTATTAAATGTGTTTTATTAGACGGAATAGCAACAAAAATATCAAAATATTGTAAAAAGGGAGATTTAGTTGCTATTCGTGGTCAAGTAAGAACTTCATCATATGAAAACGATAAAAAGGAAAAGAAATATTCAACTGAAATTATTGTAGATAAGCTCAGCTTTTTATCTACTCAACATGATAAAAATGTTGAAAAAGATAAAGATATTGACATTAATTAATATGCGAGGGATATGCTTTTTAGCGTATCCCAATTCATCTCTTTAAGTTAAAAATTTTTTTAATACTTTTTCTAATTCTTGTATCTTAATTGGTTTTCCTATGTAATCATCGAAGCCTGCTGATATATACTTATCTTTAGCATTAACATCTACATCAGCAGTTAAGGCAACAATCGGCACAGAATATCCTCTATCCTTTAATATTTTCAGCATTTCCGTGCCACTCATGTTTGGCATCATTATATCAGCAAATAATAAATCAAACTTTTCTCCATTATTTATTTTATCTATACATTCCTGCCCACTAGAGGCTTCAACCATTTCACATTTATAATTTTTTAATAATCTAGCTGCAACTTTTAAATTCAAATTATTATCATCTATTAATAATATCTTTTTTCCAGAAAAATCAAGAAGATTAATTTTTTCTTTCAATTCTGTATTGATAGTGTTTGGCTCTGAATCAGTATCTATTAGTTTCAATTTATCAATATCAATTGCATTTTCTTTAAATTTATCTTTATTATTACTTTCATTAATACTTTTGATTCTTTGATTTAAAGTAATAGTAAATTTACTTCCAGAGCCGTAAACACTTTGGACTGTTACATTTCCACCCATTAATTCCATTATATGTTTAGTAATGGCTAAGCCTAATCCTGTTCCCTCAGTTGTGGTATTCATATCTTTTTCTAATCGATTAAATTTGGTAAATAACTTATCGATTTGTTCTGGTTTGATTCCCCTACCTGTATCTTCTACGGAAATTATTAATCTGCATACATTATCTTTATTTATGCAATTAACAACAAAGTCAACGTGTCCCTCGCTCGTATATTTTACGGCATTTGTCAGTAAATTTAATAAAACTTTTTTTATATTTGCAGAATCTCCAAATAGAACATTAGGAAGATCGGGGGCAATTTTAACATTTAATTGTAAATTTTTCTCTTTAAACCTATAATCGATAATTTTAGTTACATTATCAAACGTTTCATACGGATTATAATCACAATCAGTTATCTCAATATTACCAGATTCTATTTTTGACATATCTAAAACATTCCCAACTATCTCAAGCAATGTTTTAGAAGCATTAACAATATCTTTTGAGTTCGCCTTAGATTCCTCTAATGTTTCAACATCTTCATTTAATTGGCTAAGTCCTACTATGGCATTTAATGGGGTTCTTATCTCATGACTCATACTGGAAAGAAAATCTGATTTTGCTCTACTTGCTTTTTCAGCCATATCTTTAGCCAGAGCCATTTCATGAAGCATTTTTAAATCTGGATTTTCTATAGTAAAGAAAAGAACATAGCAAGTATACATCATAGTAAAAGTAGCAATTAATACAGTTGGATTAATTGTTTGAAGTATAACATTTGCTAATAATAAAAATATTGTAACTAAAATTGGTAATACTTTTTTTTCTCTCATCATTTTATAGTTAAAAACTAATCGAACAATCCATATAATAACGTATATTGCAGAAATCGCTTTTGCAAAATCTACTGCCGCTCCATAACTATACATTTCGTTTTCCTTAAAATAAATCAGCATTGGAAGAATCAAAGAAATTATTCCTGTTATAATTATAAATATGATATGTATTAATCTCATTATTTTATATTGTCTGGTTTTATCTATAGGGATTCCTTGATTTGTAGGCTCATTTTCTTTTGTTCTTCTAGTAACCAAAAAAGTATATATAGAAAAAACTCCCATCCAAGCTAGAATATAGATTAAATATAATCTTCCCAAAAGTAGCCCTATTATATTTTCTGCCCCTAATAATCTTACTGCAATCTGAAGAAATATTTCAGATATAAATCCTATGAAATTAGCAATTGTTAATATAAAGAAAATTCTATTTTCAACAGAACGGACTCTCTTTTTGGAAATAAATACAAGTAACAATAAAGAGGTCAAAAAGAAACCCGCGAATAAAAATACCAAATTCCACATTATTGACCACCTTTATTTTTTTATCTTAAATAAATTATACCACAAAATAAAAAAGAATAAAATTCTTTTTTATGGTTGAATAAGATTTATCGTCTTAAAGACATTGTCATTGGTTTTTCTAGCTTAGAATATTCTAATGTATGTTTTCCTGTTGCTTCATTTCTAACTAATGTTAAAGTTAACATCCCATTTGAATCTGGTTTTATATAACCATCCAGATGTTCCATTAACTTGTTTCTGTCTTTTTTAGCAGTTGTTTTAGATGATTCAAAAGTTAATTCATGTTCCTTATAACCGGCAATAGAAATATTTGGTATTGATTCATTTAACATTGTTTCTAATCTTCTAATAACCTCTTCCTTATTACCAGTAAAATTTGGATAAAATATAATATGAGCTACCAAAGCATTCGTTCCATCTTCTAATGGCATTGCATTAACAAAACAATATTTAATAGCCTCATCACTTCTAATTTGATTAGAAATATCAAAAAGTGGCATTTCGGTATTATCCGAAAGAATTATATTATCGGACATTCTTCCCCATATTCTTAATCTACCGTCTTCCTCTATATGATATAAGTCTCCTGTATGTAACCACCCATTTTGATCTATTGTTTTTGCAGTTAGTTCTGGTTTTCCATAGTATCCTTTCATAACTGATTTGCCTTTTATCCAAAGTTCCCCGCGTTGATGATATCCTAATTCATTTCCCGATTTATCAAATACTCCTACTGTTACTCCGGGATAAGGAATTCCTACTGAAACAACTGGATATTGTTCATCATAAAGTGATTTTTGCATATCTAATTTATTAACTGAACTTACGGAAAAAACTTCGGACATACCGCAACCTGAAAAGATTGGAACTTTACTACCACATTTAAACATTAATTCATTCCAATAATAATAATCTTCTGGAATTGCACCCTCACCACCAAGTATTGGCATTTCAAAAAAACTCAAATCTGGTGTTTTTCCTCGTGCAATTTCCTGTTCAACTCGTCTAAAGAACGACTCCCAAAAACTGCCTGTTTTAATTGCTACTTCTGGTTTGTATTTCATAATCGCATCAAAGACCGTTGCTTCACTCATTCTTGGATCATTAATAAGAGTCATTCCGTGATAAAGTGGCAACATACATAAACAGTTTAAAGCAGTAGAAGCTGTTGGTGGAAGATCAGTGAGACATCTTTTTCTAATGTTAAATGGAATTTCAGCATTATATCCCTGTAATAATTGAGCAATAACACTCTCGTTTGTTGCAATAGTTCCCTTAACAATTCCCCCTACTGTTGTTCCACTTGACGAATTAATATAAGCATTTCTATTTTCAACAAATGGAACTTTAACTTTCCCAGTATAATAATCAGCTATTTGTTTAGCATCATCTAACCATACATATTTTGATGTACGTGGCACAGCAGATTTATTTTTCTTTTGCTGAAAATAACTTACTAATGATACCAATTCTTTTTTTGGCGTTATCATAGCATCACTTGGAGTTGCTACCAATATTTTCTTAAATCGAGTATCAGAAAACACATCTTTAACATTTTCCCACATACCATCAAAAACTACCGCAATCTTTGATTCTGATGTTTCTTCTTCTAAAGCTTTTTTCGATATTGCGAGTTTTAAAAAGTATGCTGTTGCACCAATCATATTTAAAGCAAATGTCATAGCACAGATATCCGGAAAAAACGGTCCGTATATTGGGACAATTTCGTCTTCCTCAACTCCCATTGCTCTAAAAGTTCTAGCCCATAAATAGACATTATCAATAAAATCCGGTCTTGATATTTCCCTTTTAAAATATTCTATTGCTGGAATTTCAACAAATTCAAGCAATTTTTCCTCTAATACGTCCCAAACAGTCATATTTGCTGGAATGTTATTTGCACGTTCAAAAGCCCCATCTTTGTATTGTTGTAACCATACCATTTCTTTAGACGGTTTTCTTCCCTCTAAACTTTCTTTTAATCTTTGAAAATCTTCTATTTCTTTTGACATATTTCCCCTGCTTTCTCATTAATTTTATAATAGCATTTTTTTATTCTTTT
>JAQVMY010000076.1 GCA_028703405.1 Bacilli bacterium | reverse complement strand
TAATGGATTCTGCTACTGAGCATGAAGAAAAATCATTACTAAAAAAAGCCTGTAATAACATTAAAGAATATACTGTAATAGATATGCGAGATCCAAAAAATATTGTAATAGATAAAGTTGGTATTCAACATTTTGTGAAAAATTTTATGAATTATTTTCCGTTCGCCGAAGTTGTAAAAAATAGAGACAAAACAATTTGTTTTGATTTATCTTATTTTTTAGAAAAAGGTCATGATGAATTTGATAGAACAAACTCAATAGAACTATATAATTATTATAGAAGTTTATATAATAATTTATCACAACAAATAGCTGTTTCTTTAATTTTAATGGAAAAATATGGTATAATTAACAACACCGTTGTTGTGATGGATGAAATCGAATTTCCAATAGTAAACTACGACATAAGTTTACTGCAAAAAGATTTATCTTTTATTGCATCAATTCATCCAGAAAACGCATTTGGAACTTTTTATACTACTTTTGATAAATTAAAATTTATATCATATAGAAAAAGAAAGGAATGATGAGCGTGAATATAGAACTAGAGCAACTAAAACAAGAAGAGGAGTATTTGAAGAAAACTTTGGCTGTAATTAAAGAATTGATTGAGAATGATGATAATTCTATTAAAGATAAAATGGCTGAAATTCAGGAAATGAAAAAATATTTATGGGAAAACAATGCTATGTTGGATGATGCTGAGATTGCATCTGGAATGTATAATGTTAATTGTGATATTAGTTACACTAATGAAAATATTAAGAAGTTGCTGAAATTAAAAAAATCTTTAGCAAATCCTTATTTTGGAAGAGTTGATTTTGAAAGTGATGGTTTTTCAGAACCAATTTATATTGGTATAAATGGTATAGCAAAAGATTTGAATTTCTATGTATTTGATTGGAGAACACCTATAGCAAGTTTATTCTATAATTACAGAACCGGACCTGCTTCTTATGAAGCTCCTAGTGGAACTATTTCAGGCAACATTTCCTTAAAAAGACAATATAAAATTTCTAACGAAAAAATAGAAAGATGTTTTAATAGTGATATAAATATTGATGATGAGTATTTACAAGAAATTCTTGCAAATGCCTCTTCCGAAAAAATGACAAATATTGTAAATACTATTCAAAAAGAACAAAATGAAATTATCAGAAATGTTAGTGATAAATATTTAATAGTTCAAGGAATAGCTGGTTCAGGAAAAACAAGTGTAGCATTGCATAGAATTGCATATTTATTATATAAAGAAAAAAACTTGAGTTCAAACAACGTATTAATATTTTCTCCTAATGATGTTTTTTCTCAATATATATCAAATGTATTGCCAGAATTAGGTGAAGATAATGTTTTACAAACTACTTTTAGTGATTTTGCCGGTGCATATATTAGAGATTTTAAAGAAATAGAAAGCTTTACAAAATTTATAGAAAGATATTATAAAAATGATGGTATTTCCGAGGAAGAATATAAAACTATAAAATACAAAATTTCTAATGAATTTAAAAGTTTAATTGATAATTATATTGAAAGATATAGAGAAAACATGTCTTTTATAAGACCAATAATAATTAATGGCAAATCTATCAAAATTGATGATCTAAATAGATTGTTAAAAACAACATTTGAGAAATTTCCATTATCTGAAAGAATAGATAGAATTTCTGAATATATTTGTGATCAAAATAATATATCTTACAAAAAGTATGGTAAGGTTATTAGAGAAAAGATTAAAACAGTTGTAAATTTTAATTTAGATGTTAAAAAGATGTATGAAGATATTATCTCATCAGATCAGTTTAAAGAATGTGCTGGATTAAAGGAAAACGCTAACTTTACAGTAGGAAAGCAATTGAGATATGATGATTTATTACCATTAATGTATATTTATTTTGAAATGAATGGTTATCCAAAAAACAATTCTATAAGACATTTAATTATTGATGAAGCACAAGATTATTCATTATTACAACTTTACATGTTGAAAAAAATATTTTATACAGCATCATTTACTGTGTTAGGGGATATACATCAAACAATAAATCCATACTATATATATAATAATCTAAATGAGATAAATTCTATTTTTGAAAATAAAGGTAAGTATATAGAATTAAATAAAACTTATCGTTCTAGTCAAGAAATAATAGAATTTACAAATCAAATTTTAGGTTTAGATAATGATTGTTCAGTGAGAAAAAATAATGCAATTCCTGTAACGATTCGCAGCGTTCCTAAACAGCAAGCCGTTATTCAGATTATGCAAGATATAGAACAAATGAGAGAAAACGGAATAAAAAGAATTGCAATTATAACTAAAAATAATGCAGAAACAATTGAACTATATGACAGACTAAAAGACCAGTTAGATGATATCAATATAATTCAGCAAAATGCAAAAACAGGTATAGGTAATTTGGTAATTTTGCCATCATATATATCAAAAGGATTAGAATTTGATGGTGTAATATCATATACTGATGATAATAATGAATATCAAGAAAAAGATAAATATTTATTCTATGTAGTTTGTACAAGAGCTCAACACAATTTAACTGTTTATAACCAAAAAAATTTAAAGTTGGTAAGAAAAAAATAATGTCAAAACAATTATATTGTGGAAGTTCTTGTATAAAATATATATTAGAAAGTTATAAAATTAAAACAGACACAATTAAATCTGATATGTTATGGGTATCTGAATTAGCATTGAGTTTAAAGAAAGGGGGATTATCAAACATTCAAATACATTGCTATAACAGTAGATTATATGCTGATTTTATTAATAAAAAAATGGATTTAAACTTTGATGGATTTAAGTATTTAAAAGAATTGCAAGAACAGAATATACTAATAAAAGAACGAGATTTTTCAATTGATTCTTTTTGTGAAGAAATTGATAGTAGTGAATATTTAGTTTTATGCGTTGAATCAAGAATTTTTAATAGTGATAATACAATGTGTGGTGGCCACTATATAATTTTGAATGGTAGGGATGGAGAAAATGTAAAAGTTATTAATCCTATTAAAGAAAGATATGAAACTAAAGTATTAAATATAAATTTTTTAATAAAAGCATGCAGGAATTATGGAGCATGGAGAATTTTGATTAAGGAGGAAAAATGATAAAAGTTATTGCATTTGATTTAGTTGGTGTTCTTGTTAGTGAAAAAGATATTGAACTATCAAAAATTGAAGATAAATTAGAAAGAATGTTTGGCCCAAATTTAAATGATTCTGATTATTTGATTGAAGCAAGAAAAATTATCGAGAAAGATTCTATGATTATGAATGTAACAGAAACATTGATTGATAAGTTGTATAAAGTGAGAGATAGAGAAATATTTAAAAAAATTAAAAATATAAACAAAAATGTAAAGGTTATCGTAGCCACTAATCATTTATCATATATAAGGAATTTTATAGGCGAATATTTTAATGTTGAATATTTAGATGATTTGATTATATCTGCTGAAATACATAAAATAAAACCAAACCCAGATTTTTATGAATATATATTAAATAAGTATAACATAGAGTCTAATGAATTATTATTTTTAGATGATAATAACGATAATATACTTGGTGCTAAAGAATTAGGAATTCATACAATAAAAGTAGAAAAAGATACTAATTTATTTGAAGAAATAAGTAATTTTATCAGTTAAAATATTATAGGAAAATGTTATATAAATGCCAAGTTGGGTGTGGACAAAAATATAATAAGAAATTAAAAAAGGCTTAGTAAAATAAGGAAAAACTAAGTCTTTTTATTTTATTAAAAACAATGATTTTATATTCTGGAGCCACTTGTAGAGCCATATTAACAAAAAAGAGCTAGTTTTCAACAGTATTTCTAGCTCTATTGATTATATTAATTACTTCAGAAGATGTTGTATTAAATAAGTGAGAATAAGTGTTTAAAGTTTCACTTGAATTTGAATGTCCAAGATATTTAGAAACCATAGTAACAGGAGCACCATTATTAACCAAGAAAGATGCACAGCTATGTCTAAAATCATGTAGTCTTATTTCTTTGATACCAGCTTTCAGTGCTATTTCGCCTTTTCTTCGTTGGGCTTGCTTATATGTTAGAGGAGTAAGACCTTTATCATTACCAAATATAAAGAAATCATCACTAAAGTTTTTAAATTTAGAAACCTCATCATAATACTTTTTAAGATCATCATATAAAGCATCACACATAGTTAATATTCTATTACTTGAAGCAGTTTTTAAATTACATACATAGTAAGAAGAAGAGTAATTATCTAAACTTTGAACTTGCTTATTGATCCATAAGGTTTTATTATCCCAATTAATATCTTTCCATTGCAAACCTCTAGCTTCTCCAATTCTTAAACCGCAATAATACAATATTTCCCATAGGATCCTATATCTATCTTCATCTTCAGAAGCTAGAAATTTATCAAATTCAGCAATATCATAATAAGCCTTTTCCTTAACTAATTCATCAGGATTCTTGAATCGTTCCATATTTAATAGCACTTGATGAAAATTATAACCATATCTTTTCTCTCCAAAATTAAGAAAGGCTTTTAACACTTTAAGTTTACCGAAGCTAAAGAAGCCGAAAGAAAGTTCTTAAATGAACTTGAGAAAAATTCTAATCTTCCATCTAAAATGACTCTAGGTGAGCTTTGGGATAAGTATTTAGAATTTCAGTCATAGGTAAAAAAATATTATTTATATTAATTTTAATTGTTGTTGTTATATTAATTTTAATTGCATATTTTTCGATAGAAAAATATAATTATAATAACAAAATCTTATTCAAGGTTTTAAATGAGCCCCCAAATTATGAACGCTATGACAAAACAACATATTATTTTATTCATAAAGATAAAATTTATTATTATAAATTAGAAATAGACTATAGTTCTAAACAATTATACGATAGGTTATTTGTAATGGA
>JAQVMY010000010.1 GCA_028703405.1 Bacilli bacterium | reverse complement strand
GGTAGAATTTAGTTCTTTGAAAATTTAATATTATATGTTATTATTTAATTAATTAAAAAGAAGCAAAAATTAAATTGCTTCCAATATCATGGTTAGGTCATTTACACAGAATTTTTTACACACTCGATAGTATGACGAATTATTACTGCCTATTATCAATTATTTCATAATCATTCTCTTCAATATACTTTAATATTATTTCATATGATTCTCTAAACTTATTATATGAACCTTTATGATAAATACATACAGCTGTTATAGGATTAGATTTCATAAATTTAACTCTATTAGTTTCATTACCAAAATCTTCTACTGCTTGTGCATATCTAACTTTTACATCTTTTTCTTTGTATTCACCATCTAAATAACTCACATAACAATAATCTGGAGTTATACATTTTAACTCAGGATTCGCTTTTGCACATTCTGCTCCAGTTTCTAATACAAATTCTGTTATCTTACTTAAATCTTCTATAATTCCATCACGATAATAAACGATATAACTTGGTATATCTTTAATAAATATTTCATTTTTCATATTGCTCTCCTCCAACAAATAATTTATTTTAGAAAGCTCAATATTATAATTCTTTATATTTTTCTCAATTTCGTTCTTTCTGTTGTTTAGAATTTCTTTCATATCATATCCATCTAAAACTTTTTTTATTTCTTTGATAGATAACCCTATTTGTCTTAATGATATTATTTTAGAAATATCAATTAACTGACTCGATTCATAATATCTATATCCAGTATTTTGATCTATATATACTGGTGTTAATAATCCTTCTTTTTCATAATATCTTAATGTCTTTATTGTTGTTTTAGACATACTAGAAAAATCTCCAATTTTATACATATTGTGCCTCCTTGAATTATTTATACAACCTACACTAAGGGGAGAGTCAATATATTAAATATATAAATTGTAATTTGTTATTTTCTTGTTAATGCTTTTACAAATTGTTTTGGTTTATCAATATGAATACCATGACCACAATCAAATCGCTCTATAATCATATTACTAATTAATTTATTTACTTGTTCTAAATCTTCATCAGTTAAAGCTCCTTGAATTAAACTATCTTCACTAATAGTAGTTTTTGCTTTCAAAAATAATGTTTCACATTTTATATTTGATAATAGCTTTTCATAATCAACATTTGCATTAAACGAATCATTATAAAAACTTTCTCCAAAATAAGGATCATAATTTTGCAATCCTCTAAACCCTTCTAAAAATTTCTTAGGCCAAAACATTACTTTTAAATTTTTATCCGGGTGTTTTTCTCTATATTTTAATGCAAGTTCTCCTAACTTTGTTCTAATCATTTCTCTGGAATCATCGGGAAAGAAGTTCCAACAATATTGATTTATAAAATAATAATATACAAAATCTTTTATTTCGTCTTGAGATATGAAATTATGACATACAGTCGATAAATCTACATAATTGTATGTATTAAATCTTCTATCTCCAACGCTTGCAAAAAATGGTGGATCTTCTAATATAAGCCCTGAACACAATTCGCAATTTGATGCAATGTATGAAGCAATAAGTCCGCCAGAAGAATGCCCTAAAACTGAAACGTTATCTTTAATAACTTCTTCTATAAATTTAATAATGTCATTTCCAATATTAATTAAATTATATTTCTCTCTATTAAAAGAACTTTTTCCATGTCCATAATAATCAACTAAATATATATGAAAATACTTTGATAATTTATTAATCACACTCATAAAACTTAATGAATTAGTTCCCTGAGCATGAAGTAATAATAACTTTGGTTTATTTGATTTTATTTCATAATAATTAAGAATGCTCTTATCATCTATTTTAAATTGATCGTTACTAATTTTCATATTCTTCAACTCACTTTCAAATTGTAATTTTGTATTACTTATTTAATAATTTTAAAACTTTATTTGTATCTTCAATGTAAGTTCTCTAGTTTCAATAGAATATATTTTATTTTTCTCCTTTTGGGAAAACTTTATCTGCCATATCTTCTATTTCATCTGCTTTAAGAAGTGCTATTCCTTTTGATTTATCACATAATACAATAATAGAATCTCCAGGATTTATATCAAACATATCTCTTGCTTCTTTAGGTATTACTATTTGTCCTTTCTCTCCTACTTTTGCAATTCCTACAAATTTTTCTTTCATATTATCTTCTCCTTTTATGTATAACCAGTTATACTTTTTATACTTATTATATGTCATATTGAAAAATAATACAATATAAAAAGAACAGATTTCTGTTCTTTTATTTAAATAGTTAAATTGTAATTTGTAATTTAATTGAATTTGAATATTACAATTGAGATGTCCATTTTTTTATTGTATCTTTTACGCCTTGATGAATATCCTTTTTTAATACTTTTTTATATTCTTTTTTAACATTAATTATATCAGGTTCTCCATCTATTTCTCTCATAACATGATTAACTTTTTCTGGAGTATATATAGTGATATCATCAATAGAAGATACACTATCTAATTTTCTATAATCTGCTTGAATATCTGCCATACCAGTTATTGCTAATACTTTACCTTTATATTCTTTAAGTATACTTATATATTCCTCATCACTTAACGAAGCATGTTCTTGCATGTATTTTGTATTAAAGAAACCACCATTATAGAAAAATCTTGGCTTGTTACTTTTAGATGCTCTATTAAATAAATCTGTCACCTGTTTTTCTATTCTATCTTTCGTTAATACTTTTCTTAGGTACCAACCCAAAATACCTTTCATATCTTGAACTTGATCAAAAACTAAATAATTTTGATATTGAAGTGCTTCTTTTAATCCCATACAAGCACCACCTAATAATATAATTCCACGAAGTTCTTCAGTTCTTGTAAGCAATGTAGCAATCATAGCACCTTCACTATGCCCACACACTACTATTTTTTCTTCATCTATATAATCTAATTTTTTAGCATAATGAATTATATTAGCAGCATCTGATACTAAATCTGATAAACCACCTGTTTTATAATCTCCAGTAGATTCATGTGTTCCTCGTTTATCGTATCTTATACAAACATAACCCATTTCAACAAACATATCAGATAAATTTTTATATAGATTGGTTTTAAATCCAAAGGAATTACCATCTCTATCAGTTGTTCCAGTACCCATTATGAGTAATACAAGTGGTCTTTTCTCATTTTTATCTCTGTAAGCAATAGTTGCACCTATATTTATACCATTTGAGATAATTACTTTTTCTTCATTAATCATTTTCATTACCTCCTGATAATACTTTTTTGTTCCAAGATTTTTTTTCACATTTAGGACATTTCAAATATCTAGTTCTATTTATATGCATAGCCCACAAAACACTTTTAAAAGTTGGAATATATTTATGATGACACTTCTCACACTCATAGTATCCTGCTGTTTGTTCTATCCTTAAGCAATAAGCAATTCCAATTATAAAAGGTATAAAACCGACTACAATTAATAATAATCTATATATATCTTTTATATTTGCAAAAGAAGCAACAAATACACAAGCAAAAAGTATTATTGATACCAATATTCCAATAAATATTTCTAAACTTAATAATTGTTTATCTTTTTGTTCTTTCAGTTTTATAATTTCTATTAAATTTTTTTCTAATCTTTTTTCACTATCTTTCATATCTACAACTTCACCACTAAATAGATCATTAATAGTAATATTTAAAATTTTACATAACTCGGCAATTATTCCAGAATCTGGCATACATATTCCGTTTTCCCACTTTGATATTGCTCTATCTGTAATATTTAACTTTTCAGCTAACTCACTTTGAGTTATCTTTTTTTCTTTTCTTTTTTGTTTAATAAATTTTCCTATTTTAACTTGATCCATATAGTTATCTCCTTTCATAACTTAATTCTACATTAAATTATAAAAACATAACACGAACTAGAAGTTGAATTTTACAAATTACTATTTTTCTGTTAGTTCTATTATACTACAAAAAATGCTATTTTTATTTTCCACTTACATAAATCCTAAAAAAATGGTATAATTAATACATAACGAGTAGCAGTTTGGTATAAATCTGGTTAATGCTACTTTTTTTAAGAGAGGAGGGTATTATGTTTAAGATTAATGAACATGTTGTTTATAAGCGTGATGTCTGTAAAGTGAAGGGAATTAAACATAGAGATTTCAATAACAAGGATTATTATATTTTAGCACCAATTGACGACGATTCTTTAACTATTGAAGTTCCAACCGAAAATAGAGGTGACCTCATCAGAGCCTTGATTTCTAAAAAAGAAGTAGAAGAAATTATTAACCAAATTCCAGATGTTTCAATTATAGTTGAGCAGGGACGTATGATTGAAAATGAATATAAGAAATTATTAAATACGGGTGATCATCTTGATTTAATTCAAATTATCAAGACTACCCACTTAAGAAATAGTGAGAGGGAAGAAGCTGGTAAAAAAACAGCAGAAAAGGATAGTGCATATTTTCAACTTGCCGAAAAAATTCTTTATAATGAATTTGGTCTAGTATTAGGAATGAATTATGATGAAACAAAAAAATATGTAACGGAAAAAGTTGAGGAACTTCTTCAAAAATAGGTGGTAGGTGTGAGTAAAATGAATGGGATATCTTTAAATGATTGCATTAGTAAAATAAATATAGATAATGAAATAACGAAAATATTAACTAAAAACAATATTTTAAAAATAGAGGATTTGTGGAACTTAAAAAGAAATGATTTAAAAAAATTTGGACTAAGTTCTCCAGAAATAAAACATATAAAAATTAAAATGCAATTATATGGTTTAGATTTAAACAAAAAAAAATATAATAAAAATTGAATCAGTGCTCCTGATTTTTTTGTGTAATAGACTTTCATCTATTTATTTGATAAAATATAAGTAGGTGATATTATGCTTTATACTTCGATGGATAATCCTAAAATTAAACAAATAAAAAAATTGTCTCAAAAAAAATATCGCGAAAAATACAAGGAATTTATGGTTGAGGGAAGTCATTTAGTACTTGAAGCTTTTAAAAAAGGTTATTTAAAAGAATTGATATTAGAAAAAAATGAATTGTTTCCCCTACAGGTTGTTACTCATTATGTAACTAATGATATTATTAATTATTTATCAACTTTGGAATCACCCTCAAATATAATTGGTATTTGTTCTAAATTAAATGAAGTTAATAATATTGGTGATAGGGTATTAATAATTGATAATATTCAAGATCCTGGTAATTTAGGGTCAATTATTAGAAGTGCAGTCGCATTTAATGTTGATACAGTAATTTTAAGTTCTAATACAGTTGATTTATATAATCCAAAGGTTGTTAGAGCGACCCAAGGAATGCTTTTTCATGTTGATATAAAGATTTCTAATTTATTAGAAATCCTTCCTGTATTAAAGAATAAAGGTTATAAAGTAATGGGAACTAGAGTAACGAGCGGAAAAAGTCTAAAAAGTATTGAAAAAAGCAAAAAATTTGTTATAATAGTTGGAAACGAAGGCAGTGGTGTGAACGAAGATATAGTTGAACTATGTGATGAGTTTATCTATATTGACATGAGTCCTGTTTGTGAGAGTCTAAATGTTGCCGTAGCAACCAGCATTATATTATATGAACTAGATAAGTAGGTGAATTATGGAATACATTTTTGTCGGAGAGATAGTTAATACTCACGGTGTTAAAGGTGAGGTTCGCTTAATTTCGGATTTTAAATACAAAGATAAAGTCTTTGTTAAAAATTTTATATTATATGTCGGTCGTTTTAAAGATGAATTAAAGGTGGAGCGCTACCGCAAGCATAAAATATATGACATGATAACTTTTGAAGGTATTGACAATATCAATGATGTTATTATGTACAAAGGTGATAGTGTTTATATTAATAAAGATGATCTAGTAATAGATGGTTTATTAAATGAACAGTTAATAGGACTAGAAGTTTATTTTGGTAGTAAAAAACTTGGTTTTATAGAACATATTGTAAATAATAATGCCCATGATATTTTAGTTGTAAAGGATAATAAAAGGAATCACTTAATTCCTAATCTCGACGAGTTTATTGAAAAAGTTGATATAGACAACAAAAAAATATTTGTAAAAGAAATAGAAGGTTTAATTAATGAAGATTGATGTATTAACATTATTTCCATCAATGTTTGATGATTTTATTAAGACTTCGATAATTGGGCGAGCAATCTCTGATAATAAAGTAATTATAAATGTTCATAATATTCGTGACTTTTCTAAAGATCCACATAAACGAGTTGATGATTATGGTTTTGGAGGAGGCCAAGGAATGGTATTAATGCCAGAACCAATCTTTGATGCTATCGAGCATTTCAAAAAAAGTGATAGTTTAGTTATTATGATGACTCCTCAAGGAGTTCTACATAATCAAAAAACAGCTTATGAATTAACTAAATATAACCATCTTATTATTGTATGTGGCCATTATGAAGGTTTTGATGAACGAATTAGATCAATCATTGATTTAGAAATAAGTATCGGTGATTATGTTTTAACCGGTGGAGAGATTCCTAGTATGGTTGTTATCGACAGTGTCGTAAGATTACTTGATGGTGTAATAAAGAAAGATTCTCATGTTAATGAATCCTTTAATAACTCTTTATTAGATTATCCTGTTTATACCAAACCACAAGACTTTAGGGGAATGAAGGTTCCAGAAGTATTATTATCTGGTCATCACGAAAATATAAGAAAATGGCGGGAAGAAGAGTCAATAAACAGAACTTTAAATCGTCGCCCTGATTTATTAGAAAGAGATGATTAAATGAAAAAACAACATTATATCTTAATGAAAAAAACTAATAAAAAAGAAACTTTCTATATTGACTATGAAAAAATGGACGGTTATAAAGTGACCCCTAAAAACAAAGTAAAATATGATGGTATTATTGTTAATAAGTTAATAGTAATAAAACCATCGTTTACTAAAAAATTATTAATTAAAAAAAGTAAAAGAAAATTAGAAGAATATCTTCAATATATAATTAATATTATGGATAATGATGATTCAACTGATTCGGGTGAATTAAATAGAGCACTAAATAGTTTGGAGCGCTACCGTAGAACAGTAATGAATACTTATCGAATGTATTTGGATGATAAATATTATAAATTATTGCTTCAAAAAATAGATTTAATTGAGCAAGAATTAAGTAAAAAGTTATATATTATTAATAGTAAGACTTATGCTCAAGAAGATAAAAAGGGAAAAAGTAGATAATTGTTGTAAAAAATAAATATCTATGATAAACTTATTAAGTCGATGTGATCCGCTAGGGATGTGCCTTATGATCAACATTTAGTAAAAGGAGAGTGACATTGTGAATTTAGTTGATAAAGTAACTAAAAGCCAAATAAGACAAGACCTTCCTGAATTTCGTGTTGGAGATAATATAAGAGTCGGTGTTAAAATCGTCGAAGGTAAACGCGAAAGAGTTCAAAATTTTGAAGGAATTGTTATGGCATTAAAAGGTAGTGGAATTGGACGCAACTTTATTGTTAGAAGTACTACTAGTGGTGTTGGAGTTGAAAGAACATTTCCAATCAATTCACCAAAAATTGATAATATTGTAGTAATTCGTAAAGGTAAAGTAAGAAGGGCTAAATTAAACTACTTAAGAACTTTAGTAAAACAAGCAAGAATTAAAGAAAGAAATTAAGGCCTTATTATGGTCTTCTTTTTGTATATAAGGGTAGGGATGTCATGAAAATATTAAAAGAAATATCTACATATGTTATAGTTGTTTTAATAGTTATCTTAATTAGAACATTTATTATAACCCCTGTTAGAGTAAATGGTAATTCTATGAAACCAACATTAAATAATAATGAAATATTGCTATTAACAAAAATAAAAAATAATATCAAAAGATTTGATATTATAGTTATTGAAGTTGAAGGAGAACGATTAGTTAAAAGAGTAATTGGTCTTCCAGGAGAACATATTAAATATGTTAATAACCAATTGTATGTAAATGATAATTTAACAAATGAACTTTTTTTAGAAACTGATACAACTAGTTTTGATATTAAAAGCATGGAATATGAAATTATTCCTGATAATACTTATTTTGTAATGGGTGATAATCGTGGATATTCTAAAGATAGCAGATCCTTTGGACCAGTCAACATTGATAATATTGTTGGCAAGACGACATTTCGTCTTTATCCATTAACTAAAATTGGAAAAGTTAAATAAGATAAATTTTATTTATCTTTTTTTTATGCTATACTAGTCATAGTTAAAACTTAAGAAAAAGGGATGATAATTAATGGAAAAGGATTTAATAATAAGGAGTAGTACTGCGGAATTTTTAATTTTTAAAACACAAGAAAAAGAACAAGATGTTCAAGTGAAATATAAAAATGAAAATTTATGGTTAACTCAGAAATCAATGGCTGAATTATTTGATTGTAGTTCTGACAACATTTCTTTGCACTTAAAAAATATTTTTAGTATTAATGAATTAGACAAGAAAACAGTTACCGAGGAATTCTCGGCTACTGGATCTGATGGTAAAAATTATAAAACAAAATTTTATAATTTAGATGCGGTTATCGCAGTTGGATATAGAGTAAATTCACTGCGTGCTACTCAGTTTAGAAGATGGGCTACAAGTATATTAAAAACCTTTACTATTCAAGGATATGTTTTAGATAAAGAACGTATGAAAAATGGCTCATTTATTGATAAAGATTATTTTGAAAAATTACTTGAAGAAATAAGGGAAATAAGATTATCTGAAAGAAGATTCTATCAAAAAATAACTGATATATACGCAACTAGTATTGATTATGATTCCAAGTCTCCTATATCAATAGATTTTTTTAAAAAAGTTCAGAATAAAATGCATTATGCCGTATCTAATCAAACAGCAGCTGAACTTATTTATAATAGAACGGATTCAAAAAAAAATAATATGGGACTTACTAATTGGAAAAATTCTCCAAAGGGAAAAATAATGCAATCAGATGTAATAATTGCTAAAAATTATTTAAATAAAGACGAGATAGAAGACCTAGAACGAATTGTTAGTGCATTTTTAGAACTTGCTGAAGGTAGGGCTAAAAGGAGTATTCCAATGACTATGGAGGATTGGGCAACTAGAATAGATAAGCATTTACTATCAGATGATAGAAATATTTTAAAAGATGCTGGAAAAATATCACATAAAATAGCTTGTGATAAAGCACTTGTTGAATTTGAAAAATACAGAATTAAACAAGACAAACTCTATAAATCAGACTTTGATTTATTGATTGAAGAAAGTAGTGGAAATTATGGAACATAAAACAAACATTAATTGGTATCCAGGACATATGGCTAAAACTAGAAGACAGATGAGCGAACACATGAAATTAGTTGATCTTGTTTACGAAGTGGTAGATGCAAGAATGCCAGCCTCATCTAGAATTAAAGATATTGATGCTATAATTGGGTCAAAACCTAGAGTTATTATTTTAACTAAAATGGATTTATGTGAAATATCAGAAACCAATAAATGGATTAAACATTATGAAAAGCAAGGTCATAAAGTAATTGGTCTTGATTTATCTAAAAACATTAATTTAAAAACATTAATATCATTAACAGAAGATGTAATTAAACCGATAAATGAAAAGAGAAGTAAACAAGGATTAATCAAAAGAAAAACAAGAGTTATGATTATTGGTATTCCCAATGTTGGTAAATCTACTCTTATTAATAGATTAGTAGGTAAAAAAGCCGCTAAAATAGGAAATAAGCCAGGTGTTACGAAAAGTTTAGACTGGATTAGAATCAATAATGATTTAGAACTATTAGACACTCCAGGTATTTTATGGCCAAAACTAGATGATAAAACGATTGCCTTTAATTTAGCTTCTTTAACAGCTATTAAAGAAGAAGTGTTACCACTTGATGAAGTAGCAGTCTATATACTAAAAGTCTTGAGTAAACATTACCCTAAGACTTTGGAAGAGAGATATGGAGTTACTGATATTGATTTTGAAGATATTCTTCCAACACTAGATATAATTGGTATAAAAAGAGGATGTTTAGTTAAAGGTGGAGAAATTGATTACGATAAAGTAGTCAACATTATAATTAATGATTTAAAAAATGGTATCATTAAAAATGTAACATTTGATAGGTATGATAGTAATGAAGCCTAAAGAAATGAATGTTTTAGCACTTGCTTATCTTGGAGATTCAATTTATGAAAACTATATAAGGTTGCATCTTTTAAAGTCAGGAATATCTAAAGTAAATGATTTGCAAAAAAAGGCTGTTAACTATGTAAGTGCTCGTGCCCAAAGTGAATATTTAACTAAATTAATAAACCAAGAAATATTTAATGAAGAAGAAATATCAATTATTATGAGGGCTCGTAATCACAAAAGCAAATCAAAACCTAAAAACACAGATATTCTTACTTATAAATATGCTACCGCACTTGAAGCTGTAATTGGATATTTGTATTTAGAAAATAAAATAGAAAAATTAGATAAAATAATGAATTTAATAATAGGAGAATAAATATGTATGTACATGGAAAAAACGTTGCTGAAGAACTTTTGAAAACTAATAATAAAATATTGAAAGCGTTTCTTTATAAAAACTTTAGTGACAAAAATATAATAAATGATTTGCAAAAACAAAATATTGATATTGAATGGTTAGAAAAATTTCAATTAGACAAACTTGTAAATCAAAGTCATCAAGGTATAATATTAGAAGTACCAGATTATAAATATGCAAATATTGAAGATTTTATTAATAATGAAAATGCATTAGTTGTAATTTTAGATCATTTAGAAGATCCACATAATTTAGGGGCTATAATAAGGACAAGTGAAGCTGCTAAAGTAGATGGTATTATTATACCAAAAGACAGAAGTGTATCGGTTAATGGAACGGTTATGAAAGTAAGTGCTGGAGCACTTGAAAATGTAGAAGTCGCACAAGTTACTAATCTAGTTAGAACAATGCAAGACTTAAAAAAGAATGGTTTTTGGATTGTCGGAACAGGTATGGATGGGACTGATTTTGAAGAAATTGATTACAAGGGCAAAATCGCGATTGTAATTGGTAATGAAGGAAAAGGTTTGGGTAGACTTGTAAGAGAAGAATGTGATTTTATAGCAAGTATTCCAATGTTTGGAAAAACAAACAGCCTTAACGCTTCAGTTGCAGCCGGTATAATTATTTATAAAGCCAAAACAGCAAGGAGGTAATTATGAATTATCGAAATTATAATGATAATGAATTAGTATCATTTGTAGAAGAAAATCACGAAGAAGCACAAGACATTTTATTTGAAAAATACAAACCATTTATAGTGTCAACAGCCAACAAAATGCAAAAGACATGTAAATATAATGGTTTGGAAATAAACGATTTAATTCAAGAAGGTTTTTTAGGACTAACAAATGCAATTATTCATTTTAATGAACAAAAAGATACAAGTTTTTATACCTTTGCTAAAACTTGTATTGAACGAAGGATGATTTCTTTAATTATCTCAACTAAACGCTTAAAACATAAAATACTAAATGAGTCTTTATCATTAGATGGTAATGATGATAACGATATAGTTGGATTAGAAACTTTTCTTGGTGACAGTAACAGTGATCCTGAAAATGTTTTAATTTATAATGAAGAAAAATCTGAGTTAATTAACAATATCAAAAATAAGTTAACAGATTTCGAAGAACAGGTTTTCGAGTTAAAAATAAATAATTTTAATTATCGAGAAATAGCTAATATTTTAGATAGAACCCCTAAAGCTATTGATAATGCTTTACAAAGGATTAAAACTAAAGCTAAAGAAGAGTTAGAAATTAAAAGTTAAACTTTTTGTTCATAATAAGTTTTACTTAAACTTTTAGTACTTGTTGAATTGATTTGTAAGGATTTATTTGATATTATGTAATTAATATAAAGTTAACTTCGGAGGTGTTTTATTTGACAAAACAAAAATTTGGATTTACATTAGTAGAATTGCTTGCAGTAATAGCAATTTTAGGAATCGTTGCAGTTATAGTTATTCCTGGGACATTAAAAACCATAAATACAAGTCGTTAAAAAACATTTCTAAATAGTGTCAATAATTTGATGCGTACTGTTAAATTAACTCAAAAGATTTATATGTTTGATGAGGGGCTTAAAGATATTGAATTTAATTATAATGAGGGTATCGAATCTTCAAATATACCTGGTTTAAAACTAGACTATTCTGGTGAAAATCCAGAAAACGGAATAATTAGAATAACTAAAGATGGAGAAATTGGATTAGTTATTCATAATGATGAATATTGTGCAATAAAAAACTATGATTCAAATGAAATAATTTTAGAAAAGTATAATAAAACCACGTGTAAAATGCCAATATTCTGTGGTATCTTAACTGATTCAAGAGATGGTCAAGTATATCAAACAGTAAGAATAGGTGAGCAATGTTGGTTTGCAGAGGATTTGAGATATACAGAAGGATGTTTAGTTACTTCAAAAAGTGAATGGCAGAGTAATGCTCCTAAGTCATGTATGATTCACGATTCAACAACAGAGTCAAATTATACTGGAGATTATGATACCTTTTGGGAAAAAGAACCGTTACAAGTATTATATCAATGGGGAGCAGTAATGAATTGGGACGGAGAAGGAGAGCCTCCTTTAGAAGGAAGTAAAGGGATATGTCCAGCTGGATGGCATGTACCAACAGAGGATGAGTGGAATATTTTAATTGATTATGTTAGTTCTTCTGTTGGTGGAAATAAATTAAAATCGAAAACTTATTGGGATGGAACAGTTGATGATAAATTTAATGCCTTGCCTGCTGGTGAACGATGGGGCAATGGTACCTTGAATGCAGTAGGTGATAGTGGTTTCTGGTGGTCATCATTATTTAATGTAGTTTCTAATAATGGTTTTGGTCGCCACGTGAATTCGGGTGAACCATATGTTTATAGTTTTGGTTTTACACCTGATAGCGGTGCTTCAATTCGTTGTATTATTAATGGCGATAAGTAAAATAAAAATGTTTTAAAGGTAAGCATAAAATGCTTGCTTTTTGATATGTATTAAATATAAAAATAAATAATATTTTTAAAATCAATAATGTGTTGACTTTAATGTAATAATTATGTTATATTTATTTCAGCACATGAAAGTGTTTTTTATTTGAAAGAATACATATAATATAAGGTGGTGTTTGAAATGAAAAAAATATTTGAATTTTTGAAAGAAGTAAAGAAAGAAATGAAAAAGGTTAGATGGCCTAATAAGAAAGAAATGGTAACTTATTCTGTTGCTACTATTTCATTTATTGTCTTATTTGCATTTTTCTTTTCTTTAACAGATATCGTTCTTGCAGCCTTGAAAACGTTGGTGAAATAATGGAAAAAGAATGGTATGTAGTTAATACTTATTCTGGACACGAGAATAAAGTTAAAGAAAAATTAGAAATGCGTGCTAATTCTATGGAAATGGAAGAATACATTCATAGAATTGTTGTTCCTGAACAAACAGAAATTGAAATCAAAGACGGGGTTAAAAAAGAAAAGAATAAGAAAATGTTTCCAGGTTATATTCTAGTTGAAATGATTATGACTGATGAAGCATGGTTTATTGTTCGTAATACACCTGGTGTTACAGGATTTATTGGATCATCAGGTAGAGGTGCTAAACCATTCCCATTAACTCCAAAAGAAGTAGATAAAATTTTAGGTAGCATGGGTATGGCAAGACTTGAACTTGGTAATGAACTGAAAGCTGATGATATGATTAAAGTCATTCAAGGCCCATTTACAAATATGTATGGAAAAATTAAAACTTTTAATCTTCAAACTCAAATATTAGAAGTTAAACTAGATCTTTTTGGACAAGAAACAATTGTTGAAATACCACTTGTTGATGTTGAAAAAGTATAGTTTACAAATCAAAAAAATTGTGTTATTATTAAATGGCTATATTTTTGGATATAGATAAACAAGTGGGAGCGCGGACATTAAGAGACCACAAAAAGTTTACTCGCATTAGGACCACTCGCGAAAAAAAATAGGAGGTGTTTTTCGTGGCAAAAAAAGTAACTAAAAAAATAAAACTACAAATCCCAGCAGGGAAGGCAACACCAGCCCCACCAGTTGGAACAGTTTTAGGACCAGTTGGAATTAATTTGCAAGAATTTTGTTCTAAATATAATGATGCAACTAGAGACAAAATGGGAGATATTTTACCAGTTGAAATTTCTGTTTATGAAGATAGAACTTTTGACTTTATAATAAAAACTCCACCAGCATCATACTTAATTAAAAAGTATGCAAAAGTTAAATCTGGTTCAGCTAAAGGGTCAACTGATACAGTTGGAACTTTATCAAAAGAACAAGTAAAAGAAATTGCAGAAATTAAACTGCCTGACTTAAACGCATATACTGTTGATGAAGCTATTAAAATAGTTGAAGGTACAGCACGTAATATGGGTATTAAAGTAGAAAAATAAAATATACATATAGGGATAACCCTATGTGGGAGGCGTAGTCCGCATAATACCACATAAGGAGGTAAAAAAATGAAAAAAGGAAAGAAATACGTTGAAGCAACTAAAATGGTTGATAGAACAAAACTTTATACAAAAGAAGAAGCTATCGAATTAGTTAAAAAAACAGCAACTGCTAAATTTGATGAATCAGTTGAACTTGCAATTAATTTAAATCTCGATACTAAAAAGGCAGATCAACAACTAAGAGGTGCGTTAGTTCTTCCTAATGGTACAGGTAAAACTAAAAGAGTTTTAGTTATTGCTAAAGGTGAACAAGCGGCATTAGCAAAAGAATTAGGTGCTGATTATGTTGGTGATACTGATATGTTAAATAAAATCGAAAAAGAAAATTGGTTTGATTTTGATATCATTATCGCAACACCTGATATGATGCCAGCATTAGGAAAAATTGGTAAAGTTTTAGGACCTAAAGGTTTAATGCCAAACCCTAAAACAGGAACAGTAACAACTGATGTTAAAAGGGCGATTGAAGATATTAAAAAAGGTCGTATTGAATACCGTGCTGATAGTTATGGAAATGTTCATGTTATTATTGGTAAAGTATCATTTGATAATAAGTTGCTAATTGAAAACTTAGATGCTTTTATGAATTTAATTATCAAAAGTAAACCATCGGTTGTAAAAGGTAAATACATTAAAAATATTGCTATTTCATCAACGATGGGACCTGGAATAAAAATTGATCAAAATAGTTTTGACATGTAATATATAATATGTTATAATTATTTTGTTAGAAAAAGAGCGAGTACCGTAGACAGTGGGGACGAAAGTTTAATAATCCTACCGAGGACTTAATTTATTAAGACTTCAAGCTACTATGGATACTTATGCCCGTAGTAGTTTTTAATTATTACTTAAGCAAAAGGAGGTGCAAGGTGGCAAACCAAAAAGTTTTAGAAAAAAAACAAGAAATAATTGAGGAAATTTCTCAAAACTTATCCGAATCACAATCTGTTGTTTTCTTTGAATATGATGGGTTAACAGTTGTTGAATTAACAGAGTTAAGAAGAACTTTGAGAGAAAATGATTCAGAATTCAAAGTATATAAAAATACTTTGGCAAAAAGAGCTTTAAAAGATTTAAAAATTGATTTATCAGACCATTTAGTTGGACAAAAAGCAATGGCATTTGGAAAAGATGCAGTCGCACCAATTAAAGTGTTAAGTGATTTTTCTAAGAAACATAAATCACTAGAAATGAAAGTCGGTATTGTTGAAGGTAATATTACTAATATTGATGCTTTAACAAAATTGGCAAAAATACCTTCAAGAGAGGGATTACTAACAATGGTAGCAGCCGGAATGATGGGTACTATCAGAAACTTATCTATTTGTTTAGATTTATATAGTCAAAAATTAGAAAAATAAAAGAGGAGGAATATTATGGCAAAATTTACAAAAGAAGAATTTATTAATGGATTAAATGAAATGACAATTTTAGAGGTTAATGAACTAGTTGAAGCAATGAAAGAAGCATATGGTATTGATCCAAGTGCAGTTGCAGTTGCTACTCCAGTTGCGGGTGGAGCTGCAGTTGAAGAAGGACCAACATCTGCCAATGTTATACTTATAGCAGCTGGTGCTAATAAATTAGCAGTTATCAAAATTGTTCGTGATGTAACAGGTTTAGGATTAAAAGATGCTAAAGACATCGCAGATAATGGTGGCGCTGTTAAAGAAAATGCTAGTATGGATGAAGCTAATGAATTAAAAGCTAAATTAGAAGAAGCTGGCGCAACAGTCGAATTAAAATAATAAAAAAATAAGGTAGCCTATACTAAAATATTTAGTATGGGCTTTCGCCATTTCTAAAAGGGGTAATATAATGAGTTATTATTATGATAAAAATCCCAGCAGCGCAAGTCAAGAAATAGAAGTCATGGTTAAAATAAATAATCAACTATATAAATTTATAACAGACAGTGGTGTTTTTTCAAAACATGGTTTAGATTTTGGTACTAGAACTTTATTAGAAGCACTTAATTTAGATAAAATTAAAGGTAAGGTTTTAGATTTTGGTTGTGGTTATGGACCAATTGGTATTTATATTAGTAAAAATACTGGGATTGTTGTTGATATGCTTGATATTAATGAAAGAAGTATTAGGCTTTCTAAGAAAAATGCTCGTCTTAATGATGTAGATGTAAACATTTTTGCAAGTGATAAGTATTCAAATGTTTACTCTAAATATGATTTTATTATTACTAATCCACCAATAAGAGTTGGTAAAAAAGTGTTGTATGAAATCTTATTTAAAGCAAAAGAATATTTGAATGATAATGGCCAATTGTGGTTAGTTATAAATAAGAATCAAGGTGCTAAAACAGTTATTAAGGATCTTGAAAATGAGTACATTGTTGAAGTTATTTGCAAAAATAAGGGTTTTTATGTTATATGTGCTACAAATCATTGACAAATTGACATAAATTTGTTAAAATCATAAATTGGTAGCTCATTTTTATTTTGAGAAATGGGTATTCGGGTAAATATATTAATAGGGGTGAGAAAGTGTCTTATACTGTCAAAAAATTTAGTGATCATCGTGAACGCAGAAGTTATGCGAAAACAAAAAATGCCATTGAACTTAGCAATCTATTAGATATTCAGAAAAAATCTTATAATTGGTTTATTGACGAAGGAATCAAGGAAGTCTTTGAGGATATTTTTCCAGTAGAAAGTTTTTCTGGAAATCTTTCTTTAGAATTTGGTGATTTCTATTTTGAAGAACCACGTTATTCAATCAAAGGTTGTAAAGAACGTTATGCAACTTATGCCTCACCAGTTAAGGTTGTAGCTCGACTTTTTAATCATGAAACTGGTGAAATCAAAGAGCAAGACATCTATTTAGGAGACTTACCTATTATGTCTGAAACAGGAACATTTGTTATCAACGGTGCGGAACGTGTCATTGTTTCGCAATTAGTTAGATCACCAAGCGTATATTTTGTTAAAGATATCGATAAGAAAAATGGTCGTACTCTTATTAGTGGTCAAGTTATTCCTACTCGTGGGACTTGGTTGGAATATGAAACAGATGCTCGTGATGTAGTTTATGTGAGAATTGATAGAACAAGAAAAGTTCCAGTTACAACTTTGTTAAGAGCACTTGGACTTTCAAATGACGAAGATATTAAGAGTTTGTTTGGCGAAAGTGAATATATGACAAAAACTCTTATAAAAGATACCAATAAAAATACTGATGAAGCATTAATTGATATTCATTCAAAATTAAGACCTGGAGAACCTTCTACTTTAGATAGTGCGAAAAATCAATTAATTACAAGATTCTTTGATTCTTTTCGATATGATTTAGCTAAAGTAGGGCGTTATAAATTTAATAAAAAATTAGTTATTACCGAAAGATTACTTAATTGTGTTTTAGCTGAAGATATAAAAATAAAAAGAAAAATTGTCTTTGAAAAAGGTACCTTAATTACTAAAGAAGTATTAACTGAATTAAAACAAATCTTTAAAGAAGGTTACGGAATAAAAGAAGTTTTAATTAATAATGATTTAGATACTTATAATCGTGTTCAAATGATAAAGGTATATTCTAAAGTTGATCCAGATAAGATTATTAATGTTATTGGTAATGATCAAGAAGTTGATATAAAAAGATTAACCATATCAGATATGTATGCATCAATTTCATATTATTTAAACCTTTTAGATGGCGTTGGAAATTATGACGAAATTGACCATTTATCAAACCGTCGTGTTCGTCAAGTTGGTGAATTGTTACAAAATCAATTTAGAATTGGTGTGAGTCGTGTTGAACGTGTTATTAAAGATCGTATGTCTACCCAAGATGTGTCAGAAGTAACACCAAAATCATTGATTAATATTAGACCGTTAACGGCAGCTATTAAAGAATTTTTTGGTAGTAGTCAATTATCTCAATTCATGGATCAAACAAATCCAATAGCTGAGTTAGCAAATAAACGTCGTTTATCATCGCTCGGACCTGGAGGTTTATCTAGAGATAGAGCTGGAATGGAAGTGCGCGATGTTAATCCATCACATTATGGAAGACTTTGTCCAATAGAGTCACCAGAAGGACCTAACATCGGTCTTATAACAGCACTTGCTAGTTATGCGGTTATTAATGATTATGGATTTATTATGACTCCATATCGTAAAGTAGAAAAAGCTAAACTAACTGATGAAATAATTTATATGACGGCTGATGAAGAATTAGAATATTATATTTCACAAGCAGCGGTTGATGTAAATTCTAAAAACGAAATTATTGAAGATAGATTACCAGTTCGTTATCGTGATGAAAGCGTTATGGTAGATAAAGATAAAGTGGATTTTTTAGATGTATCACCACAACAAGTTGTATCAATTACAACAAGTGGTATTCCATTCTTAGAGCATGATGATGGGAAAAGAGCCTTGATGGGTGCAAATATGCAGCGTCAAGCTATTCCATTGTTAACGAGTGAAGCACCATTAGTTGGTACTGGTGTTGAAGCTATCGCTGCTCGTGATTCAGGAGCTGTTGTTATAGCTAAAGCCGATGGAATTGTTGAATACGTTGATTCAAAACGAATTGTTGTTAAAACAGTTGGAGGTAAAGATACATATTTCTTAAATGATTTTGAAAGAAGTAATAATGGTACTTGTTATTTACAACGCCCAATTGTTAAATTAGGTGATGCAGTTACAAATAATATGGTTATTGCTGATGGACCAAGTACAGATTTAGGAGAAATGGCTTTAGGGAAAAACGTTAAAGTTGCATTTATGAACTTTGATGGTTATAACTATGAAGATGCTATTATCTTAAGTGAAAAATTAGTTAAAGATGATGTTTATACATCAATTCATATAGAAGATTATCAGATCGAATGTCGTGACACTAAATTAGGACCTGAAGAATTTACTAGAGATATTCCTAATATTGGAGAAGACGCTCGTAAAAACTTAGATGAAAACGGAATTGTTTTAATTGGTACTGTTGTTAAAGACGATGATATTTTAGTTGGTAAAGTTACACCAAAAGGGTTGGTTGAATTAACAGCTGAAGAAAAATTATTACATGCTATTTTCGGTGAAAAAACTCGTGAGGTAAGAGATACATCACTTCGTGTTCCACATGGTGGTGGAGGTATTGTTCACGATATTAAA
>JAQVMY010000075.1 GCA_028703405.1 Bacilli bacterium | reverse complement strand
GATTAATAGGAATATTTGGAGAATTTTTAGTTCAAGTTTATTCTTATTTTTTTGAAATTTCAACTTCAGAAGCTTCCGTTTTGATGATAATAACCCTTGTTTTTATCGGATGCTTATTTACGGCATTAGGATTTTTTGATAAGTTTGTTGCTTTTGCTAAAGCAGGCTTAATTATTCCAATTACTGGTTTTGCTCACTCCATGATGAGTGCGTCAATGGAACATCGAAAGGAAGGATTAATAACTGGTATTGGGGCTAATATGTTTAAATTATCTGGTACTGTTATTATTTTTGGAATTGTCAGCGCATACATTGTTGGGTTCTTGCGTTTGATAATGTTTGGAGGTTAAACATGACATTTACTTATAATAATGTATATATTAATGAAACTAGCCTGATTGCTGGGCCTTATGAAAAAAAGGGACCACTTGGTAATACTTTTGATAAAGTATATGATGATTTATATTTTGGAGAAAAAACATGGGAACAAGCAGAATCAAAACTAATTGAAGAAAGTGTTGAACTGTTATTAAATAAAATGAATAAGAAGAAAAAGGATATTAATTTACACTTGTCTGGGGATTTACTAAATCAAATTGTAGCAACTAATTATGCATCTTCTAAATTAGGAATTCCACTACTGGGCCTTTATAGTGCTTGTGCAACAAGTGTTGAAGGTCTTATTGTTGGATCAAATATGATAGATGCTGGACAGATTAAAAATTGTATTAGTAGTGTTTCATCACATAATAATGCTGCTGAAAAACAGTTCCGTTATCCAGTTGAATATGGTGGTCCCAAACCAAAAACAGCGACATTCACTGCAACTGGAGGAACTAGTGCTTATTTAAGTACTACCAAAAAAGGTATAAAAATAGAGAGTGGAACAGTTGGTACAGTTAGCGAACTTGGTATTACTGATCCTTATCATATGGGAGCGGTTATGGCACCATCTGCTGGAGATACTATTAATAAACATCTAACTGATTTGAAAAGAACTGCAGATTATTATGATTTAATCATAACAGGTGATTTAGGAAAATATGGGTCTAAAATATTAATTGATTATATGAAAACCAATTATGGTGTTGATTTAAAAAATCATAAAGATGCAGGGATGATTTTGTTTGATCTAGATAATCAACCAGTTTATGCTGGTGGTAGTGGTACGGCTTGCTCAACTTTAGTTACTTATGGCCATATTTTTAAATTAATGAAGAAAAAAGAAATTAAAAAAGTTTTATTGGTGGCTACAGGAGCACTATTGTCATCGACAATGGCTTTACAAAAACTAGGCATACCATCAATATCACATGCTGTTAGTTTGGAGGCGATATAATGCTTTACCTTAATTCATTTTTATTTTGTGGAACAGTTTGTTTACTTGGTCAAATTATTTTAGATAATACCAAATTAACTCCAGGTCACGTTACAACCCTATTTGTAGTGTTAGGTACATTCTTAGATTTATTTAATTTTTATGATAAAATAGTTTTGTGGGCAGGTGGTGGAGCGTTAGTCCCGATAACTAGTTTTGGTCATTTATTAATCCATGGTGCTTTAGCAAAAGCAAATGATTTAGGTGCAATGGGATTAGCGCTAGGAATGTTTGATTTAACATCTGCAGGTATTGTTTCGGCTATTTTCTTTTCATTCGTATTAGCTATTATTTTCAAACCAAAAGATTAATCATATAATTATTTAAAATAATAGGTAAAAAAGGGGCAATTGCATTGTCCTTTTTAGTCATTTTCCAAAATCACTTTTATTCTAATTCTTTATATAGTATAATATTATATAGTTAAGAATAGAAAAGGGGAATTATATGAAGAAAAAAGTTACAATAGATGGTAATGAAGCATGTACTTATAATGCTTATATGTTTACCGAGGTTGCGGGTATATACCCAATTACACCTTCAAGTCCGATGGCTGAACAAATGGATTCTTGGAGTAATGATGGAAGATTAAATTTATTTAATGATACTGTTAAAGTTGTTGAAATGCAAAGTGAAGCAGGTGCTGCTGGGATGGTTCATGGATCATTACAAGCAGGTCTATTAACAACTACTTTTACTTCTAGTCAAGGGTTATTATTAATGATCCCAAACATTTATAAAATGGCTGGAGAAATGCTTCCTGGTGTTCTTCATGTTGCAGCTAGGTCAATTTCAACTCAAGCACTAAGTATTTTTGGGGATCATCAAGATATTTATGCAACTCGTCAAACTGGAATTACAATGATGTCGTCATCATCTGTTCAAGATACGGCTTACTTATCTGCTATTGCGCACTTAGTAGCAATAAAATCATCATTACCGTTTATGCATTTTTTTGATGGTTTTAGAACTAGTCATGAACTTCAAAAAATTGATGTATTAGATATTGAAGATTATCGAAGTTTAATCGATTATGATGCCCTTTCTAAGTTCCGTAAAAACGCTTTACAACCCAATAAAACTATAACTAGAGGAACTGCTCAAAATGATGATATTTATTTCCAAGCAATGGAAGTTAGAAATAAGTTTCATGATGAAGTTCCAAATATTGTTAATGATTATATGCAAAAAATTAATGAATTAGCAGGTACTAATTACAAGCCATTTAATTATTATGGTAGTGATAATGCTGAAAATATAATTGTAGCAATGGGATCAGTAACTGAAACAATAAAGGAAACTATTGATTATTTAAATAATCAAAATTATAATGTTGGACTAATTGAAGTGCATTTATATCGTCCTTTTAGCACGAAATATTTATTAGACGTAATACCAAATACAGTTAAACAAATTGCTGTATTAGATAGAACAAAAGAACCTGGTAGTTTAGGTGAACCACTATATTTAGATATTGTTGCTTCTTTAAAAGGTAAAGATATTAAAATTGTTGGTGGGCGCTACGGATTATCTAGTAAAAATACAACCCCTCGTCAAATAAAAGCTGTATATGATATGTTAGCAAGTAAACCTAAAAACAATTTCACTATTGGGATTGTTGATGATGTTACTAATTTAAGTTTAGAGGTAGACCCTAACTTTAAAATAACTAATGCATCTGAATTTACTATTTATGGATATGGTAGTGACGGTATGGTTACTGCTGCTAAATCTATTATTAAAATTATTGGTGATAAAACTGCTAAATATGTTCAAGGATATTTCCAATATGATTCTAAAAAATCTGGTGGAGTTACATTAGGGCATTTACGTTTTTGTGATAAACCAATTCGCGCGACTTATTATACAGAAAATCCTAAATTAGTAGTTGTAACTAAAGATAGTTATTTAGATGATTTTAAAGTTATTTATAATATTGCAAATGACGGGATCTTTATTTTAGCAACATCTAAAACAGAAGATGAAGTTCAAAAATTATTAACAATTGACATGAAAAATATAATTGAAGAGCGTAATATAAAATTTTATATTATTAATGCCTACGAATTGGCCCGTAAAGTCGGACTTCAAAATCGTATTAGTACAATTATGCAAATGGCTATTCTAAAAGTAACTAATATTATTGATTATGAAATGGCTAAAAAAGAAACTAAAGAAATTGTTAAAAGAGTTTTTTCATATAAAGGTGACGAAGTTGTTAAGGCTAACTTTGATGCTATTGATGGTGTTGATGAATATTTAAAAGAAGTGACAATAAATTTTGAAAATTCTCATAAAAAATTAAATAATGTTTTTGATGGTGTTTTTGAAGTTATGTCAAGACGTGAAGGGGATCAATTACCAACTTCAGCATTTTTAAATTATCCAAATGGTACATTTGATGGTGGAACAAGCAAAATGGAGAAACGAGCAATTAGTGATATTGTACCTAGTTGGATAAGTGAAAATTGTATTCAATGTACTCAATGTTCATTTGTTTGTCCTCATGCAGTTATTCGTCCATTTCATTTAAGTGAAGAGGAATATCAAATGGCTCCAGATTATGTTAAAACAAGATGTGTTAAGCCAATTGAAAAGAAGTTAGAAGATTATTACTATATTATTAGTGTCTCTGTAAAAGATTGTACTGGCTGTCGTTTGTGTATTAATGTTTGTCCTGGTAAAGGTGGGCAAAAGGCTTTAGTGCCTAAAGATTTAACAGGTGAAATTAAAAATAAAGAACAAGATATTGCTGATTATTTATTTAATAATATTAGTGAAAAAAATGTACTTCCAACAACTACTATAAAAGGTACTCAATTAAAAGAACCTAAATTTAGTTTCCATGGTGCTTGTGCTGGTTGTGGTGAAACTGCATATATTAAATTATTAACTCAATTATTTGGTGATAGAATGATGATTGCTAATGCAACAGGTTGTTCATCAATTTATGGTGCCAGTGCGCCATCTATGCCGTATGATATCCCTTGGGCTAGTTCATTATTTGAGGATAATGCTGAATATGGTTATGGAATGTTAGTAGCATCTAATGTAATGCGCAACCGCGTTAGAAAAGTAATGGAAGATAATTTAAATAACAGTAATAAAGAATTATTTGAAAAATGGTTAGCAAATTCAAATGACTTTGATATAACAAAAGAAGTTTATGAAAACATAAATTATAGTGATGCTCCAAAAGAGTTAGTTGAATTGAAAGAATATATTAAGAGTCGTACTATTTGGACAATAGGTGGAGATGGATGGGCTTATGATATTGGATTTGGTGGTATTGACCATGTGCTTGCAAGCAATGATAATGTTAATATTCTAGTATTAGATTCACAAGTTTACTCAAATACTGGTGGTCAATCATCAAAATCAAGTCCAAGAGGAAGTGTTGCTCCGTTCACTGCTAGCGGTAAACAAGTAGCAAGAAAAGATTTAGCAAGAATTGCACTTTCTTATCCACATGTATATGTCGCTCAAGTTTCTTTAGCGGCTAATCCAATGCAACTTATAAAAACATTTAATGAAGCTGCAGCTTATAATGGACCATCAATTATTATTGCTTATACACCTTGTATAGCACACGGTATTAAAGGTGGGATGTCTAATACTTTAGAAAATGAAAAAGATGCTACTAAGTCAGGGTACTTTCCTATATTTAGATATAATCCAAT
>JAQVMY010000074.1 GCA_028703405.1 Bacilli bacterium | reverse complement strand
TAGATTATTTATTTAAATCAAAAAGCACCAAAATTAATAATGTGATAAATATACATACAAGTGAAATGATAGTTGGTGCTGTAAAACAAGATTTAGGGATTGGTTATATTATTTATGATTTAATAAAACCTGATATTGATAATAATGAAATAAATGTCTTAGATATAAAAGAACAACTACCTACTATTACCATAAATTTAGTATATATTAAAAAATATCTAACAACCGCGCCTTTAAAATTTATTCAAGAGTATATTGATTCAAATATAAACAATTAATTATGCCTAGATATAACAAAAAGTTATAAGTAACATGAAAATTAGGTATTAGCCATAATTTTTTTTCAGTGATACCATATTAATGGAGGAAGAAAATTATGGAAATAACAAATAATTTAGAAAATTTAGGGGTATTTAAGGATTTTTCTGATGGAACACTAAAAACTGTTTTTGATGCTGGAGGTAAACAAATAATCGAAGTGGCTCTACTTATGAATAAAGATACTATGGATGTGGTATGCGTTCCTACTCACCATTTTTGTAATCTTGGTTGTAAGATGTGTCACTTAACAAATAAAGGTTTAAATAAGCAAATGAAAGCCATTAGCACAAAAAATTTTATTGAAGCACTTATAAAAAGTGTTACTAAACAAGTTAATGACAGTAATATAAGAAGAACTGATAAAAAAAACTTATTAATTTCTTTTATGGGTGTTGGAGAGCCTTTATTAAATCTTAAGTTGATTGAAGAAGTTCATAATAATGAACAATATTTAAAAAATGTTTTAGGATATAAAGAAATTGGTTATGCCATTTCTACTATGATGCCAACAGATGTTAGTAAATTGATAGGATTGGTCAATAGATTAAACATACCTTTAAAATTACATTTTTCATTACACACACCAATAGATCAAGATAGAAAAAACTTAATACCATCTACTAAGGTGTCGGTTGAGGAAGCTTTAATAGGACTAGTAAATTTTAGAAGTATTGTACAAGATAATTCTAAAATTATGGAAAAATATGTATATTTTCATAGGACAAACGATCCTATTGAAATTCATTATACGTTAATGGAAAATGTTAATGATTCTGAAAACACTTTAAAAATAATGTGTGAATTATTAAAAAAATATAGAGTACCAATTAAATTTATTCGGTTTAACCCACTAAACAATTTGCATATAAGCCTAAAAGAAGATCTATGGGTTTCTACAATTAAAAATAATGTTGAGGGATTAAGAGTAAAAACTTATTCCCCGCCAGGTCGAGAAATTGGAAGTTCTTGCGGTGAGTTTACTAAGCATTACTACCATGAAGAAATAGAAACACCTGAGCAATTAAAGGAATTTAAAGAGTGGAAAAAGAAACATCAAATTAGTTAGAAAATCGAATTATTTTAAACTAAAATAAAAAGAGGTTTAATGGATAGTTATCATTAACCTCTTATAAACATTTGAGTCCAATATAAATTACCGTTATTATCTCTTGCAACTCCAACACCAATTTGATTATATGTAGGGTTTAAGATGTTTGATCTATGCCCAGAAGAATTCATCCAAGAGTTCATCACATCTGCAGCTGTTCTTTGTCCGCTTGCAATGTTTTCAGCCGCAGCACTAAATGAGATTCCAAATGATCTAAGCATATTAAATGGGGTTCCATAAGTTGGTGAATTATGTGCAAAATAATCATTGTTTATAAAATCTTGTGATTTAGTTCTAGCAAGGTTACTTATTTTTGGGTTTTCAGTAAGAGGAGAGCGACCAACCCTTTCTCTTTCAATATTTACTAAACGAATTACTTCTTCTTCTAATGACCTTTGATTGCTTGGAGTACCAGGAACACTTGGAGCACTTGGAATGTTGATTGTTTGACCTGGAATAATGAAGGATGGATTTATAATTTGAGGGTTTGCATCTAACAAATTATTTAATCCAATTTCATGTTTTTTAGCTATTTGCCACAACGTGTCACCTTTCATAATTGTATAGGTTGAAGCATTATTATTAGGAATATTAATTGTTTGACCAGGAATGATAAACGATGGGTTTGTAATTTGTGTATTAACATCTAACAGTTTATCTATTTGAATTCCATGTTTTCTAGCAATTCCCCACAAGGTGTCACCTGGAACAACTGTATAATTTTTCATAGCAATACCACCTTTCTATTATTATCTAAATATACACTATAGTATATGAATTTTCTCCTTTTTAGCGACATCTAGATTAATAGTAAAAAAAAGAATGATTTCAACATGATAACGGAAACTATCATATATTAATACGATAGTTTTTGTTTTGACAAAATAATCGTATAATGCTATAATTATTTAGCAATGCGAAATATAAAGGTGGTTTTATGAAAATAAAAAATGTAGACTTAGTTATTAGTGCTGTTAGAAGAAGTCAATATCCAACTGACGAACTACCGGAATTTTTACTTGTAGGTAGATCTAATGTAGGTAAAAGTAGTTTTATAAATACAATAATAAATCGTAAAAGTTATGCTCGTACTTCATCAACTCCTGGGAAAACACAAACTATTAATTTTTATTTAGTCAATGAAAATTTTTATTTAGTTGATGCTCCTGGATATGGATATGCTAAGTTATCTAAAAAACATCAAAAGAAATTTGGATTAATGATGGAAGATTATTTAACTAATCGTATTCCTTTAAAACAAGTGTTTATGTTGATAGATTTTCGTCATAAACCAACAAGTGATGATATAATGATGTATAATTATTTAAAACATTATAAAATTCCAGTAACTATAATTGCAACTAAAGCTGATAAAATTGGAATAACTACTCACCAAAAACAAAGAAATTTAATTTTAGCTGAATTAGATTTAGTTACAGGTGATGATTTTGTAGTTTTTTCTAGTGTGACAAAAGAAGGCCGAGATGAAATTTATAATAAGATTGAAAGAACAGTATATTAATCCCCAAAATAAATATTTAACATAAAATATTTAAGGTGATACTATGAAAATTGTTTTTGAAAATGATAATATCAAAGTATACTTAAATAAGGAATATACTAACAAAATAGATATTAATAATATTTCTAAATTAGAAGAGTATTTAAGTAGAATACTCTTTAGATTGAAAAATGATTGTCAAATTGAAATAATTGGATATTATGAGTTAAAAATTTTATATGATGAACTTTATGGTATAGTAATAATACTTAACAAAAATGATTATGAATATGCTGATTTATTTGAAAGTCAAATTGATTTAGATTTAAACATTAATAAAACAAACTTTTTTTTATACGAAGTAGACGATTTGTTTGTAATTGATGACAAATTATTGAAAAAAGCAGTAATATACATTTATAAACAAAAATTATATCTAAAACTAATATCAAATATTGAAACCTTAGAAATGGGTAGATTATTAGAGTTTAGTAATCTTATTTGTGGTGATAAGGTAAGTAAAATCATTAATAAGGGGAAAATAATTTTCATATAAGTGTATGGTAATACACTTTTTCTTCTGAAATTGAAAGAGGTGAACTTATGAAAAAACCAGTAGTGGCATTAGTTGGTCGACCTAATGTAGGTAAATCAACATTATTTAATAGAATCGTTGGAAAAAAGATTTCGATAATTGAAGATATCCCAGGTATTACCCGTGATCGAATTTATGGAAGTGCCAATTTTTTAAATTACCAATTTCATTTAATTGATACTGGAGGAATAGATAATTCTGATGAAGAATTTAGTAATGTTATTAGGATGCAAGCCGAATTAGCAATTGATGAATCAGATATTGTTTTATTTGTAGTTGATGGTAAAGAAGGATTATCGGCTAATGATTTTGTTGTTAGAGATATGCTACTTAAATCAGGAAAAGATGTTAGAGTAGTAATCAATAAAAGTGATACTAAACAATATAAAGAAAACATGTATGATTTTTATGAATTAGGTTTTGAACATTATTTTCCAGTAAGTGGTGAACAAAATAGCGGTATTTATGATCTGTTAGAATCAATAACTAAGGATTTTCATAAATATAATGATGAAGAACCAGAAACAGACGCTATTAAATTTTCAATTATTGGACGACCTAATGTTGGAAAGAGTAGTTTGGTTAACGCCCTTTTAAATGAAGAGAGGGTGTTAGTTAGTGATCAAGCAGGAACAACAAGAGATGCTGTTGATACACCATTTGTATATCATGGACAAGAGTGTATTGTCATTGATACAGCAGGAATGAGAAAACGCGGTAAAATATATGAAAATATTGAAAAATATAGTTTGCTAAGAGCTTTAAAAGCAATTGATCGTAGTGATGTGTGTGCGATTGTTATTAATGCTGAAGAAGGTATTATTGAACATGATAAACATATTGTTGGTTATGCAATTGAAGCTGGTAAAGCTATTGTGCTTGTTGTTAATAAATGGGATACAGTTGATAACTCAGATGGACAGATGAGAGAATTTACAAAACAAATAAGAAATAATTTTCAATTTGTACCATATGCTCCAATTGTCTTCTTATCCGCTTTAACTAAAAAAAGAATCCACACTTTAATGCCAGAAATTATTAAGGTATATAATAACAGTAAAAAAGAAATAAAAACAAGTTTATTAAATGATATTTTGCATGAAGCTTATTATTTAAATTTACCACCTACATATAAAGGAAAACGTTTAAAAATATATTTTTCTAATCAAATAAGTGCACAACCACCTACTTTTAATATTCAAGTTAACAGTAAAGGATTAATCCATTTTTCGTATGAAAGATATTTAGAAAATAAAATTAGGGAATCATTTGATTTTGAAGGAACACCAATCATTCTTCAATTCAAAAATAAAGGTGAAGAATAATAGCACGGAAATCCTTCCTACATATACTAAATGTAGGAGGGATTTTTTATGAAATTTACTGACAACTTTTTTAATAAAATAGAAAATAAAACAAAGGTAAAAAAAGAAACTATTTTAGGGCTTGCAGAAAAACTACAACAAAATGATTTGAAAGATGAAAAAACATTAAGGGAAATTATTCAAGAACTTGGTAAAATGACAGGTAAAGATGTTTCTGAGGAAAAACAACAAAAAATAATTGATGCCGTAATTAATGATAAAGTTCCAAAAGACTTAGACAACTTAGTTTAATAACCTTATAATTTGTGATATAATACACATCTAGAGG
>JAQVMY010000073.1 GCA_028703405.1 Bacilli bacterium | reverse complement strand
GTAGCTATATTTTCTAAATCTTGTAAACGTTTAATATAATTTTCTAACGAATCATTTCTAGCACCAGGACGAGACGCTGATAAAGTATCAGCAATTTCAACTAATTCAGCAATAATTGATTGTGGTGCCGTATCACCGTGATGTGATGCAATAGCATCAATAACAACATCTGATTCACGATATTTTTTAGCTAAAGTAACACCTAGTTCAACATGACTACCTTCCACTTCATGGTCAATTGCTTTACCAATATCATGAAGTAACCCTGCTCTTTTTGCTAGAATAACATTTTCCCCAATCTCAGCTGCCATAATTCCTGATAAATGTGCGACCTCGATTGCGTGTTGTAAGGCATTTTGACCGTAGCTAGTACGGAAATGAAGTTTTCCTAGTATTTCCACTAGTTCAGGATTAATTTTGGTAATACCTAGTTCAAACAGCGCAGATTCACCATATTCACGAACTTTTATTTCCATTTCCTTTGTTGTTTTCTCATAAACTTCTTCAATCCTTGCCGGATGAATTCTTCCATCTTTGATTAAAGTTTCAATCGTTACACGCGCAATTTCACGTCTATATGGATCAAAACTAGATAAAACAAAAGCTTCTGGTGTATCATCAATTATTAAATCAACACCTGTAACGGCTTCAATAGTTCTAATGTTTCTTCCTTCACGACCAATGATACGACCTTTCATATCATCATTTGGAAGTGCAACAACAGTTACTGTTTGTTCATTTGCAACATCACCAGCATATCTTTGCATAGTTTTTACTAATAAATTTTTTGATTGTTTATCAACTAGTAACTTACCTTCTTCTTCTCGATCCTTAATATATGCTGTAATTTCTAAATTCATCATTTCTTCAACTTTAGCCATAACTAATTCTCTTGCTTCATTTTTAGAAAAACTGGCTATTTTTTCTAATTCTTGTATTTGTTGTTTTTTGATTTCTTCAATCTCCATTTGTTCCATTTGGACTTCTTTTTGTTTCTCAATTAAATTATTTTCGCGTTCTTCTAACATTTGCTCACGATTTTGAAGAGTTTGATCGCGTCTATCAATATTGCCCTCTCGGACAATTAGTCGTTCTTCAGACTCTTTAATTTCACTTTTTTTCTCTTTAATTTCTTTATCAAGTTCATTTTTTATTTTATATGATTCCTCTTTTGCTTCCAATAAATGATCGCGTTTTATTTTCGCAGCTTCATTTTTAGCATTATCTAGAATCATTTCTGCTTTTTCAGAAGAATTCGTTCCTCTTACATAATTAATTAAAAACGTTGTTATAATTCCAACAAAAAGTCCGATAAGGACCAATAAAATGGAGAAAGCTATATTGTCCATAATATACCTCCCCATATATATAACAAGTAAAATTTTATTTCACTCTACTATTATTTTAATGAATATATAAGTATAAGTCAAGAAAAAAACACGAATATAGAAAAATACATTCGTGTTTTTTTTATTTTTTTTCAACTTTTTCAGGAGTAGGCTTTTTAATTGATATATTATAATGCTCTCGAACCAACGACTCCAATTCTTTTTTTAATTTAGGATTGTTTTTTAACAATTCTTTAACATTTTCTTTACCTTGACCTATTTTCTCACCTTTATAAGAATACCATGCTCCACTTTTTTCAATAATGTTAGCCTCACTTGCTAAATCTACAATTTCTCCTTCTAACGATACCCCTGCACCATACATAATATCTACAGAACAAGTTTTAAAAGGTGGCGCCATTTTATTTTTAACTACTTTAAGATTTGTTTTATTACCTATAATTTCTGTTCCTTGTTTTATTTGTTCAGAACGCCTAATTTCTAAACGAACAGAAGAGTAGAATTTTAAAGCTCTTCCTCCAGGTGTTACTTCTGGATTACCAAATACAATACCTACCTTTTCACGCAACTGATTAATAAATATTGCTGTTGTATTAGTTTTGTTGATAATACCCGATAGTTTCCTTAAAGCTTGACTCATAAGTCTGGCTTGAAGTCCCATGTGGGAATCTCCCATTTCACCTTCAATTTCTGCTTTAGGAACTAGTGCGGCAACAGAATCAATAACAATTGTACTTATAGCACCACTTCGGACTAAAGCTTCGCATATTTCCAAAGCTTGCTCCCCATTGTCTGGTTGCGATAATAACAGTTCGTTAATGTTAACTCCTAATTTAGAAGCATATTGTGGATCTAACGAGTGCTCAGCATCAATAAATGCTACTGTACCTCCCAGCTTTTGAGCCTCTGCAATTGCATGAAGCGCGAAAGTTGTTTTACCACTTGATTCAGGTCCATAAATTTCGACTATCCTTCCCTTTGGATAACCCCCTATTCCAAGTGCTATATCTAATGACAATGAACCACTAGGTGTAACATCTATCTCTTGTAGCACACCATTACCTAACTTCATTACCGAACCTTTACCAAATTGTTTTTCAATATCTACTAATATTTGATCTAAAGTTTTATCATTTGTTGTTTTTGACATATTTTATATTCCTCCTAACATATAATAACATTTTATACTATATTTTTGCTAATGTCAATACTTAAAACGAACATTCGTTTGGTTATTTTTGCTAGTTTTTAAGTGTTAAAAAATAAAAATTCTTAACAATTAATTAAGAATTTTAAATAATCAATATCATTTTCTTTATATTGTTTCTGAAAAGATATATTTCTTATTCATATTATAATATTGAACCGCTGAAATAATCGATAATACTGTAGCAATTATTAGTAAAAAGTCAGATATTCTTAAATTCCATAATTCGAATGGTAAATTATAAAATAAGGTTAAGGAAATTCCTGTCATTAAACAAATTGTTTTTATTTTTCCCATCCAAATAGCAGCTACAACTGAACCATGGCTACCAGCAATCATTTTTATAGAATTAACAACAATATCACGAATAATTATTGTTACAGGAATAATCGGATTAATAAAACCTGTTGATGATAAAATAATTAAAACGGAATTAACTAAAATTTTATCAGCAATCGCATCAATCATTTTTCCAAAATCAGTTACTAAATTATATTTTCTAGCAATATACCCATCTACAAAATCTGTTAATGACGCAACAATAAACAATACTCCTGCTATAATATATTTTATATCAATAACTATTGCTTCATTAACAAATAATTTTGGTAAGTCAATTCCTGCCGCTTCAAAAGGTAACATTAAAATAGAAATTATAATGAATGTCAAAATAATTCTTACCATTGTTAGTTTGTTTGGTAAATTCATAATACCCCTCCTAATTAATAGTATTTATAACAATGCTATTATCGTTGAATTCGTCTTGTTCATTTCTAAAATAAAAATAAAGTCCAGTTATTACCAAGATAATAATAAATATATATATAACTAGCGGTGTAATATTTATTCGAGGTCGTCGTTCAAGAGTATATGGAGATGCTATCTTGTTAGATTTTTCTTTCTTGTTTTCTTTTTTTTGGGCTTCTTTAATATCATCTAATGATATTTTTGATGTATAATCAAATAAGAATTCATTAAACTCATCAACCATTTCTTCATACTTTAGTCCTAAATACTTTGAATAATCTCTAATAAAATATTTTAAATAAAAAATGTCTTGGAATGCTTCCATATTACCCTCTTCAATATTTTCAATTTGAATTGGGCGCATTTTTAAATCTTCTGCTGCTTCCTCAATGGAAATTCCAATACTAAGACGTTCTTCTCTTAGTTTTTCTCCTATTTCTTTCAATGTACACCACCTTCGTCAAAAAAATAATATTTTATAAGCCATGTTCTGTTCCTATTTCTAGGCGACAAACATCTATCTATTGATTTCTCAATCCCATAAAGAGTTGTTATTTCTCTTTATTAGGTTCCCCTACCAAAATTTGGGTTTCTCGCTCGTGGGGTTTACCCGTTTCACTAGTTCATTTATAAACTACATCGTCACTGTGGCACTTTACGCCCACAACCATATTTGAAAAACTTAGGTTATGACGGCGCCGTTAGCATTTGCTACCATAGGTTATTTTTTCCCTATGCACGAACACTACTACCATTTCAGGTAGTGCGAGCATGGACTTTCCTCTACATTATAAAAATGCAGCGTTTGTCAAAATATTATTCTTCTCGACCATAAATTATTTTTTCAAGGCCAGAGATTCTTCTTAATAAATCAGCATTATTAACCTCTATGGCCGGAGTTTCTTTAACAACATCTAATTTCATCCTCAAAGTTCTAATTTCTTGTTTTAGTCTGATGTTATCTTCAATAAGTTCTTGTTTATCAGTTTCGATTTCTTTAACAATTTTGATAAATTCTTCATAATCACGAATTATTACATCCAAAAACTTGTCTACTTCCTGTGGTCTAAAACCTCTAGTATCAATTTTAAATTCCTTATCAAGTATGTCTTTAACTGTTAATAAGATTCTATCTTTTAGCATATACACCACCCCTTATTCATTTTAATTTTATCAATTTTTTAATAACTAGTCAATTTATCTTTTATTCTTATTTAATAATATACGGGTCATCGTAAGTTCCGGTACCACTATTGTAAATTATATTATCACTTAAATGAAGGACTGCTCTAATTCTTGTTTCATTACTGGCTGGTGAATCATTTATTTCAGTTCTCATAATTCTATATACACGATGTGTTTTTTCAGAAGATGCCGTTATCGTCCACCAGTTATAATTTGCCTTCGCTAAATAGTTATAATTTTGACATGAAGGACTAGTCGTTGTTTTACAATTTTTATCTAAACTGGCATTTAAAAAATCATTAGTTTGAATTAGTCCAATTGGTTGAGGTTCACTCAATTTAGAACACTCAATACTACCAGTTTTATTTTTTTCGGTTTCACTTCTTTTACCAATACAAAATGGTTTATGAACAATTAATCCTTTTAAACTTTCAGGTATGAATTTGTCATCATTAAACATTTCTAATAAAGATTTTTCCATGATACTTTTAGTATAGTCGTTAATTCCTTCATTAGATTCCCTATCTACATTATAACGATCATCCCATATATTTCTATTTTTAGTTTCATATTGAATAATTTTTATATGGTTGTCTTTATCAACTTTAATTATCATCCAAAGTTGATCGGCAAATTTAATAAAATTGTTAGTAGGTTCTCCTCTGAAAACATATTCATCATTAATTTGAT
>JAQVMY010000001.1 GCA_028703405.1 Bacilli bacterium | reverse complement strand
CTACTCCAATTGGTAACTTAGATGATATTACCTTAAGAACTATAAACATTTTAGAAAGTGTTAACGTTATTTTCGATGAAGACACTAGAGTTACTGGTAATTTATTGAAACATTTGAATATTAAAAAAAAATTAATATCAAATCATAATTTTAATGAAACAAAAAATAATGATAAATTACTAACTTATTTGCAAAAAGGATATAATGTTGGTTTGGTATCTGATAGAGGTACACCAGTGATTAGCGATCCAGGATATGAATTGGTCAAACTAGCAATAGATAATAATTTCAATGTTATTGCCTTACCTGGACCAACAGCTTTAATTCCTGCTTTAATTGTTTCTGGAATAGAACCCTCCCCATTTTTATTTTATGGTTTTTTAAATAATAAGGAAGAAAAAAGAAAAAAAGAATTAGAAAAACTAAAGTATTTGGAATACACTATTATTTTTTATGAATCCCCTCACCGAATTGTAAAAACTTTAACAAACATGCTAGAAATCTTTGGAAATCGAAGAATTAGTATTTCCCGGGAAATAAGCAAGAAATTTGAAGAAGTATATCGTAGTAATATAAAAACACTTCTTCATGAAGTAAATGATATAAAAGGTGAATTGGTAATAACCGTTGAAAAAAATAAAACTGAAAAAAATTATGATAATATAAGTGTTATTGAGCATGTTAATTTATATATTAAAGAGGGACTAGACGTTAATAATTCTATAAAAAGAACCTCACAAGATCGCCAAATTAGCAAAAATGAAGTTTATAGGGAATATCATAACATTAAATAAAGTGGGTGAGTATATGAAATTAATTATAGGACTTGGAAATCCAGGTAAAGAGTATGAGGGAACAAGACATAATGTTGGTTTTGTTATGATAGACTATTTAGCTACCAAAAATAATATTTTAATTAATAAAGAAAAATTTGGTGGTTTATATGGTGAATATTTTAAAAATAATGAAAAAATAATGTTTTTAAAACCAGGAAAATTTATAAATTTATCTGGAGAAGTTATTAGTGATTATATTAATTATTTTAAAATAAATATTGAAGATATATTAATAATATGTGATGATTTAAATTTAAACGTTGGCAATTATAAATTCAAATACAAAGGGACTTCAGGTGGACATAACGGTTTAAAAAATATTGAAATGCATTTAGGTACACAAAATTATAAACGATTAAAAATTGGTATTTCACATAATAATTTAATTGAAGTTAAAGATTACGTGTTAGGAAAGTTTAATGCTGAAGATTATGAAAAAATACAAACAATCGCACACCAACTGCCGTTAATAATAAAAGATTATCTAGAATTACCATTTGATAATGTTATGAATAAATATAATAAAAGGCAAAAATAGTGGTGGGATAACATGAAAAAAATTTTTAATATTGATAAAAAAACTGAATTAATTATTGGATTGAATAATGAATTAAAATGTATGTATATATACAATAGGTTTATCCAAACTGAAGAATCTATTGTTTTTTTGGTTAATTCATTATATGAAGCAACAAACATTTATCAATCATTACTCCATTATACTAAAGATGTTTATCTTTTTCCAATGGATGAATTTTTAACTAGTGAAGCTATAGCTATTAGTCCAGAATTAAAGACAACCAGATTAGAAACAATTCAATCAATAATTAAAAAAGAAAAAAAAATTATTGTAACTAACTTAATGGGGTATCTTCGATTTTTGCCACCAAAAAAACAATTTGTTGATAACAAAATTATTATTAGAAATAGCAAAGAATACAAGATACCTGAAATTGTATTGCAATTAAATAAAATAGGCTATAAACGAGAAGTAATAGTAAATAAGACTGGGGATTTTGCGGTTCGTGGTTTTGTTTTAGATATATTTCCTATCAATGAAAATAATCCAATTAGATTAGAATTTTGGGGCGATACAATTGAATCAATAAGAGTTTTTGATGTTGATACTCAAAAAACCATTAAAACTATTAATCAAACAGAAATTTATCCAAATACAGAATTTTTAGTAGATTCAGAAGTAGATATTGATAATATAACACAAAAGGATATTTGCAAATATTTAAAACCAGTTAATATTGTTTCATATTTCAACAATTGTAAGGTAATTGTTGATAATTATAATGAGATAGAAATTAGTTATAAACTTTTATTAGAAGAAATGTTAAATTATCAAAAGAGTTTAAATTTGAATAATGTTAAATACATGCATGATTTATATGATTTACCAAAAAATTATTTGTATTTAATGAGATTTGATAACGGTATCAACAAAATCGAAAACAAGTTAATATACAATTCAAAAGATATCGAACCGTTTAGCAATAAAAAAGAATTAATCAATAATCAACTTAATAATTATCTTTTTAAAACAAAAAAGGTAATTATTTGTATGTCTGATAGTAAAATAGTTAATAAATTAATAGATGAATTAGAAAATAATAACATTGTTTATACTTCAATTGATGAAATAATTGATAATAAAATTAATGTTATTGTTAAAAAGATTAATAGTGGTTTTGAATTACCTAATCTTGTTGTAATCAGTGAAAATGAAATTTTTAATAAAAAAAATTCAAATCAACAATACAAATCACGATTTAAAATTGGTACTAAAATTAATGATTTAACAAAAATTAATATTGGTGATTATATTGTTCATGAAGTTCATGGTATTGCACGATATGCGGGTATTGAAAAAATTAAAAAAAATGATTTATATAAAGATTATTTATGTTTAGAATATTACGGTAATGACAAAATATACGTTCCAGTTGAAAAAATTGAGACTGTAAAAAAATATTCAAATAATAGTAGTATTACTCCAAAACTAACAAGATTAGGAAGTTCGGAGTGGGCAAAAGCCAAGTTGAGAGTTAAAAAAAAGGTAGAAGATATTGCTTTTTCTCTTCTTCAATTATATGCTGAGCGTGAATCTGCTAAAGGGTTTGCCTTTTTGAAAGATGGTCCAGAACAATTGGAATTTGAAAAGGAATTTAAATATACTGATACTCTTGATCAAATTAAAGTAACTGAAGAAATAAAAAAAGAAATGGAAAAATCAACTCCTATGGATAGATTATTATGTGGTGATGTAGGTTTCGGGAAAACTGAAGTAGCATTTCGTGCAATGTTTAAGGCAGTTCTATCTGATAAGCAAGCCGCATTACTTTGCCCAACAACAATCTTATCTAGCCAACATTATAATAATGCTATTGAGCGATTCAAATCTTTTGCCGTTAATGTTGTATTGTTAAATAGATTTGTATCAAAATCAGAGACAACAAAAATAATTAAAGATATTAAAAGTGGTAAGATAGATGTTGTAATAGGTACACATAGAATATTAAGTGATGATATTCAATTTAAAGATTTAGGACTTTTGGTAATTGATGAGGAACAAAGGTTTGGAGTGAAGCATAAAGAAAAAATAAAAAAGTATAAAACTAATATTGATGTTTTAACTTTAACAGCAACCCCAATACCAAGAACTTTACAAATGACTTTTACAGGTATTCGTAGCTTATCTTTAATTCAAACCCCACCAGTGAATAGGTATCCTATTCAAACCTATGTAATGGCTTATAATAATCAAATCATCAAGGATGCAATTTATAAAGAGAAATCAAGGAATGGTCAAATTTTTATTTTATATAATAATATAGAAAATATGTATCAAAAAGAAATAGAATTAAAAAATTTATTACCAGATCTTCGTATTACTTCAGCACACGGAAAAATGTCAAAAAACGGACTAGAAAAAATAATGATGGATTTTTATAATCATCAATATGATGTCTTAATTTGTACAACAATTATTGAAACAGGTATTGATATACCTAAGGTAAATACACTGATAATTATAGATGCCGATCGTTTTGGGTTGTCTCAACTCTATCAAATTAGGGGTAGGGTTGGACGCAGTAATAAAATTGCTTATTGTTACTTAATGTATGATAACAGGAAAATATTATCGGAAATTGCAACAAAAAGATTAAAAGTTATTAAAGATTTCACTGAATTAGGAAGTGGTTTTTCAATAGCGATGCGTGATTTATCAATTCGTGGTGCAGGTGATATCCTTGGCAGTGAACAAGCAGGCTTTGTTGACACTGTTGGAATAGAAATGTTCTTAAATATGTTAAATATAGAAACAAAAAAATTAAAAGGTGAAGAAATTGAAGAACCAATTGAAATAGAAACTTTACCTCTTTTAGAAGTTGATACATCAATAAGAGATGAATATGTAGATGAAGAAGAATTAAAAATTGAGATTCATAATTATATAAACTCAATTGATTCTTATGAAAAATTATATGAAGTAAAAAGTGAGATAGAAGATAGGTTTGGACCAATTGATGAAAAATTATTAATCTATATGTATGAACAATGGTTTGAAAAATTAGCCCAAAAATTAAATATTACGAAAATAAAACAAACTAAGAATTTTATAGAAATAGAAATACCTGAGAAATTAACAAGTAAATTGATTATTCAAAAATTATTTATAGATGTTCTCGATATTACTCGAATGTTTCGTTTTGGGATGAAAAAAAATAAATTATTAATAACATTAGACACATTAAAACTAGATAAACATTTTATATATTATTTAATTGAATTATTAGTGCTAATAGAAAAGGATTATACTTAAATTAAGTATAATCCTTATTTAATTTAACAATATTCATAATTCACGAACTTTCTAAAATAATACGTATTAAAAATAAAAAATCCTTAGTAGCAGCAACACTATTAATATATAGTAATTATAAAATTAAGTAAGTATAAAATAGCCATAATTAGACAAAATATTATGTAGAGAGTGAGGTAAAAATGAAAAGTATAGGCATTGTTAGAAGAATTGATGAAATGGGAAGAATAGTTATTCCGAAGGAAATAAGGAAGACTTTAAGAATAAACAATAATGATAGTATCGAAATATACATAGAAGGTGAGGATAAGATAATTCTAAAAAAATATTCACTTCTGAAAAAAATAGATGATTTTACGCAGAAATTTGTGGATTCAATGTATGCTTTTATTAAGCATAATATTATTATAACCGATACTAAAGATGTTATAGCAGTAGCGGGATCAAACAAAAAAAACTATATAAACCAACCTATAAGTGAAAACTTAGAAAACTCAATATTAAGAAGGGAAAATATATTAGAAAAATATCAAAAGGATTTTGAACTTATCAAAGATAAAAAGGAAAGTGGAACGTATACTATAAGTACAATTATAGCTAATGGTGATGCAGTAGGTTTAGTGGTAATAACTTCAAATGGAGAAGAAATAGGGCTTGTCGAAGAGAAAATGGCGAAAATAGCATCACAATTTTTAGGTAAGTATCTTGAACAATAAAAACTAATATGCTATAATAGCAATAATTATTGTTTAAAGATTATGAAGGAAAGAGAAGTATTTATATTTTATTAGAGACTTTGGGTATGGTGCAAACAAAGAAAATATAATATTTTGAATGGCTCCTGAATTGTTTAGTCGATATGTAGGCTAGACCGTATGTATGCGTTAAATGTTTGAGTGTATAACAATAGTTATAAATTAAGGTGGTACCGCGTAATCACGTCCTTAACATGGATGTGATTTTTTTGTAAGGAGGAATATAGTGAGTAGAGGATTTGAAAAAATAAGTTTTCCACAATTTAGTGTGGATATAGATAATAATCAAGAATTATATAAAAAATATAAGTTGCCTAGGAGAAGCACTAAGAACAGCGCAGGTTATGATTTTTTTGCAATTGATGACATTATCATAAAGCCTGGTGAAACTCAAAAAATACCTACTGGAATAAAAGTTTATATGAATCAAGATGAAATGTTGATGTTAATTGTTAGAGGTAGCATGGGATTTAAATATAATGTTCGTCTTTGTAATCAAGTAGGTATTATTGATAGTGATTATTATAATAATAAATCTAACGAAGGACACTTGTGGGTTAGACTGCAAAATCATGGAGATAGCAAAGTTATTATTAAAAAGGGTGATGCTTATATTCAAGGCATTTTTACCAAGTTTTTAATAATTGATAATGAAGAAAAAATAAAAAATGAAAGGATTGGCGGCTTTGGGAGCACCAACAAAGGTGAAGAAAATGAGTAAAAATTTTAATATATATACCGCTATTGCATACACATCTGGAAAGCCTCATATAGGAAATACTTATGAAATAGTCTTAGCAGATACTATAGCGAGATATAAACGTTTAGTTGGATATGATGTTTACTTTCAAACAGGTACTGATGAGCATGGACAAAAAATTGCTGAAAAGGCGGCATTGAACAACAAAACCAATCAAGAATTTGTTGATGAGGTATCACTAGAAGTAAAAAGAATTTGGGATATTATGAATACTAGTTATGATAAATTTGTCAGAACTACTAACCCAACACATAAATCAAAAGTTTCACAAATTTTTGAAAAATTATATAAACAAGGAGATATTTATAAAGGTGTTTATGAAGGTCTATATTGTACACCATGCGAATCATTTTTTAGTGAATCACAATTAGTTGATGGAAAGTGTCCAGATTGTGGTCGTGCAGTTAAATCAACAAAAGAAGATGCTTATTTCTTTAAATTAAGTAATTATGCTAAAAAATTAGAAAATCATATTAATGATAATCCTGATTTTATAAAACCAGAAAGCCGAAAAAAAGAAATCATCAATAACTTTATAAAACCAGGTCTTCAAGATCTTTGTGTATCGAGGACATCATTTGACTGGGGGGTGCCAGTTACCTTTGATGAAGGCCATGTTGTATATGTTTGGATTGATGCTTTAAGTAATTATATTACTTTTATTGGATATGACATAGATGGCAATCATGATTCTCATTTTTCAAAATTATGGCCAGCTGATGTACATATTATTGGAAAGGATATTTTGAGATTTCATGTTATTTATTGGCCAATTATGTTAATGGCTTTAGATCTCCCGCTACCTAAAAAGATTTTAGGTCATCCTTGGCTTTTGTCGGGTCAAGAAAAAATGAGTAAGTCAAAAGGTAATATTATTTACGCTGATGATTTAGTTGAGTTGTTTGGTGTTGATCCAATTAGATTTTATATGTTAAGTCAAATGTCATATGCAAATGACGGAATATTTACTTATGAGTTATTAATTGATAAAATCAATGCTGATTTAGTTAATAATCTTGGTAATCTATTAAATAGAACAATAAGTATGGCTCATAAATACTTTAACGGAATAGTTCCTGAACCTCTCATTAATGAAGAAATTGATAATTCATTAATTAATTTTGTTAAAAATACACAAATTCAAATTGATAATAAAATGAATGAATATAAGACTTCAGAAACTATTAATTTAATCTTTGATATATTTGACCGCGCTAATAAATATATAGATGAAACCACACCATGGATACTTGCTAAAGATGAAAGCAATTATAATCGGTTAGCTTCTGTTATATATAATCTTTTAGAAACTATAAGAATAGGGGCAGTATCACTTCAACCATTCTTACCGGAAACTTCAGATAAGATATTTAGTCAATTAAATACATCAAATAAAAACTATAATTCAATAGTTGATTTTAAGGGAATGGAAAAAGGATCAAAACTAAATAATCCTGAACCAATATTTTTAAGAATTGATAAAAAAATTAAGCTAAAAGAAATAGAAAATAAAAAAAAAGGTAGCTAATAGTGTAAAATGTTGTAAAATGTCTAATAAAAAAATATGAAACACTTTGTATTATTTGTTTTGATATGATATATTAGTATTGTTGTGTACAATAGGGAAGGGAAACAATGGTTACAAGTAAGAATAAAGAGGTTAGTAGTGTACTGGTGTATTTTGTTATTATATCGTTACTCAACTTAGGAAGTATTCTTCTTGAATTTAATGTTGTAAATTTTATATATTTTATATTTGTAGTGTTTGTATACTGTAAATATATATATATAAATATAAAAAAATAAGAATTATACCTTTTGTGGTATAATTTTCTTATTGTGGAGGGTGATTTAATGATTATTGATACGCATTGCCATTTATTTAAGGAATTTTATAAGGATATAGATACTATCATTAAAAATATGCAAAGTAATATAATGATAGTAAGTGGTACAAATATTGAAACAAATAAAGAAGTAATAGATTTATGCAATAAATATAATAATGTTTTTGGAACACTAGGATTCCACCCCTCAGAATTAGATGATTTTGATGAAAAAGATTTTTTAATAATTGAGAATAACATTAATAATCCAAAAATTATAGGAGTAGGAGAAATAGGCCTTGATTATTATAGGAAAACAGATAATAAAGATAAACAATTAAATATATTTGAAAAACAGTTGGAAATTGCAAAAAAACACAATAAACCAGTGGTAATTCATAGTCGTAATGCGCTTGAAGATACATATAATGTACTTAAACAAGAAAAATATAATGGATTAAAGGTTATGTTACATTGTTATAGTTATGATTTAGAAATGGCTAAAAAATTTACTGAACTAGGTTTTATGCTAGGAATAGGCGGCATTATTACTTTTAAAAATGCTGAATCACTATATGAAGTTATAAAAAACATAGATTTAAAATATTTTTTATTAGAAACTGATAGCCCTTTTTTAACCCCTGTACCATATAGAGGTAAAATTAATCAACCTGTTAATATAAAAATAGTTGCTAAAAAAATTTCTGAAATCAAAAATATATCAATCGAAAAAGTATATAAAGTAACAACTCATAATGCCCTCCGTCAATTTGACATAAAACTTGATTTATGATAAAATTTCATTGTTAGGAATATTACGAGGTGAAATTTATGAATTCATATTTACTGCATTTTGTTGGTAAATTGATAAGTTTATTAGTGGTTTCTATAACATCAGTATTTGGTGCATATCAAATAAATAATATAGAAACTGTAAATACTAACGATAATGTAAATAAGAGTTTAAATATAGTTCATACTGTTATTGAGTATGATACTCTTATAAAAAGAACATCAAGGTTGCCTTTGAACACAAAAAAAATTATTGTTCAAGGCGTAGATGGGCTTGTTTATGAGGATAAAGAAAATAAAACCGTAGATGTTATTAAAGAGGTAGTTCATGAAGTTGTTGAACTAGGAACAGGCCCTAGCGGAAAACACCATGGTCGCTTAACTGCTTATGGTGCAGATTGTAATGGATGTAGTGGAACAACTGCTTGTCGACTACCTACTAAAAAATATCATAATCTTTATAAAGATGGAATTGTCTATAATGATACTGATTATGGTGAAATAAGAATTTTAGCAGCATCACACAAGGTCTTTCCTTGTGGAACAATAATAAAAGTGACTAGAGAATCTGATGAACCTTTTATTGGTATTGTTATGGATACTGGAATTGCAATGAGAAATGCTTGGGACAATGAAGAAAGAATAATAGTTGATCTAGCATTTTTAGAAGAAGCGGATCCACAAGTTCGTAAAACAACAAGTAATAATGTTAAATACAATGTTTTGCGCTGGGGTTGGTAGAAGACGTTAAGTCTTCTTTTTCTTTATAGCAAGGAGGAAATATGAATTATTCACCTAAAAAAATGCAAGAAATGTTAAATAAATACAATTTTAGTTTCAAAAAAAAGTTTGGGCAAAATTTTATTGTTGACGAAAATGTAATTAATACAATTATTAAAAAAAGTAATATTGACAAAGAGACGCTAGTTATTGAAATAGGTCCTGGTAGCGGGGCTCTTACTAATAAACTAGCGCTTCATGCTAAAAGTGTAATATGTTATGAAATTGATATTAAGCTAAAAGAAATTATTGACAATAATTTGAAGAATTATAATAACGTTAAGATTATATATGAGGATTTTTTAAAAAGTAATGTTTTAAATGATATAAAAGATTATAAATACAAACAGCTATATGTTGTTGCAAACTTACCTTATTATATAACAACTCCGATTATTGTAAAATTGATTGAAGATAATATTGATGTTGATAAAATAGTAGTTATGGTTCAAAAAGAAGTTGGTGATCGTTTTCGAGCAAAACCAGGAAGTCGTGATTATAACTCTTTATCTATATTCCTTAATTATTATTATGATGTAAAAAAGATAATGGATATTAGTAAAAATGTTTTTATACCAAAACCAAATGTCGATAGTATTGTAGTAGAATTTAATAAAAAGAAAAACAACTTATCATTAAAAAGCAAAGAGTTCTTTTTTAAGTTAATTAAAGATAGTTTCCGCCAAAAAAGAAAAACCATTAGAAATAATTTAAGGGAATATGATTTAGATAAAGTTGAAAAAATTCTTTTACAAAATAATTTAAATTTATCATCTCGAGCCGAACATATTTCTATAGAAGTCTTTGTGGAAATGGCTAATTATTTGGTGAAATAAAAATGGCGTATAAAAAACACAAAATTAATATAACAAATAATAAATGGGATGATATATTACAAGAAGAATATAAAAAAGAATATTTTCAACAATTGATTTCTTTTATAAAAAGGGAATATAAAAATAAAACAATTTTTCCAGAATTTAAAGATATTTTCAATGCTTTAATGATTACTGATTATGAAGATGTTAAAGTTTTAATCTTGGGACAAGATCCTTACCATGGTATTAATCAAGCCCATGGATTATCATTTTCAGTTTATAACAATCAAAAAAGACCACCTTCTTTAAGAAACATTTTTAAAGAGTTGGAGGCTGATTTAGGAATAAAACGTAATGATAATAATTTAACTGACTGGGCGTTACAAGGGGTTTTATTATTGAATTCTATTTTAACTGTTGAAGAGGGTAAACCATTATCACATAAAAGTACAAGTTGGGAAGTTTTTACTGATAATATTATAAAGGCATTGAATGATAAGTCAGAACCTATTATTTTTGTTTTGTGGGGAAATTACGCAAAGAGCAAAAAAAACTTAATTACAAATAAACAACATATAATAATAGAAGGAACTCATCCTTCCCCCTTATCAGCAAATCGTGGTTTTTTAGGAAGCAAACCTTTTTCAAAAATAAATTTATACTTGGAAAGAAAAGGTAATAATAAAGTAAAGTGGTAATTTTACTTGATATCATCTATTAAATATAATAAAATTAAAATAGAGGTGGAATAATGGAAAATGCATATAATTATTTGATGGAACAAGTGGGAATAAAATATGGGGACACAATTGTTGTTGGTGTTTCTGGTGGGCCAGATTCTATGGCACTTTTACATCTTATAAGTCGAATAAAAAAAGGTTTAGATATTCAAGTAATATGTGCTCATGTTCATCATAATCTTCGAAAAGAAAGCGATGAAGAAAAAAAATTTGTAGAATGCTTTTGTAGAAATTTAGGAATTGTTTTTGAATGGCATAAAATTGAAGATTATGGAGATGATAATTTTCATAATGAAGCTAGAAGTATTAGGTATAATTATTTTTCAAAAATTGTTAAAAAGTATAATGCTAAATATCTTTTTACCGCACATCACGGTGATGATTTAATAGAAACAATTTTAATGAGAATTGTTAGGGGGTCAACCTTAAGAGGGTATAGTGGATTTTCAAAAGTAGTTAATATGGGTGAATATGTTATCATTAGACCACTAATTAATGTTACAAAAGATGAAATATATGAATATAATAAACATAATAAAGTTGATTATAGAATTGATGCTTCAAATGCCAAAGATGTCTATACTCGTAATCGATTTAGAAAATACATCGTTCCAGAATTTAAAAAAGAAGATGACAAAGTACATGAAAAATTTTATAAATTTAGTAGAACCTTATTAGATTATAACGATTATATTGATAAAGAGGTTCAAAAAAAAATGAAGAAAATTTTTCCTCAAAATGTTTTAAATATAGAAGAGTTTAATAAAGAAGAATATGTTATCAAAATGAAAATTATTTATTATATTTTAGAACAGATATATCAAGATGATTTGATGTTAATTACAGATCAACATGCTAAATTAGTATATAATTTAATTCAATCTAATCGGGCAAATGTTAAGATATATTTACCGAACAATGTTCGTGCAATTAAATCTTATAATACTTTTGTTGTGGTTCAAGATGAAATTCTAAATAGTGAATATGAAATTGAATTAATTAATTATATGAATTTACCAAATGGACATAATATAGAAGTTGTTAAGTCAGCTACGTTAGATAACAATTTTTATTGTAGGTTAGATAGTTCTGAAATAACTTTACCATTACATGTTCGTTCAAGACAAAATGGTGATAAAATGTATGTAAAAGGGTTATTAGGACGCAAAAAGATTAATGATATTTTTACTGACGAAAAAATATCAACTTCGGAAAGAAATTTATGGCCCGTTGTAGTTGATTCAACAGGTGTTATTGTTTGGCTACCAGGCTTGAAAAAATCAAAATTTGATAAGTTAAAAAATGAAAAATGTGATATAATACTAAAGTACTATTAAGGAAGGAGAAAACAATGACTAAAAAAACAATGAAAAAAGGGTTATACCCGTATTTAATATTATTTTTGATAATGATATCTATTATGTATGTATTTAGTAATGCTAATGTTAAAAAACATACATTAACATATGATTCTTTTATGGAACAAGTCAACAAAGGTGAAGTTAAAGAAATTATCATAATTCCTAAAAGTAGAGCTAGTATTTATGAAATAAAGGGAACTTTAAAAAATTATGGTGAGAATGAAAGTTTTGTTCTAAGGGTACCGTTATCAAATGAAGTTATTTCAAAAATTTTTAATGCAGAGGAACAGTACGATTTTAAAGTCGATACAAATGCCGATCCTGAATCAGGGACATTTTTATTATTTTTAATTAATATATTACCAATGATCTTATTAATTGGATTTGCATTTGCTTTTGTTAAAAAACAAGTAGGTAGTGCTAATAATTCAATGGATTTTGGTAAAAGTCGTGCCAAATTAAATCCTGATTCAAATAAAATTACTTTTGCAAATGTTGCAGGATTAACTGAAGAAAAAGAAGAAGTTTCAGAATTAATTGATTTTTTGAAAAATCCAAAAAAATTCCAAAGATTAGGTGCCAGAATACCAAAAGGTGTGTTATTAGTTGGTCCTCCAGGAACTGGAAAGACTTTATTAGCTAGGGCTGTTGCTGGAGAAGCTAGTGTGCCATTTTATTATATAAGTGGTTCTGATTTTGTTGAATTATTTGTGGGTGTTGGTGCAAGCCGTGTTAGGGATATGTTTAAACAGGCTAAACATAATGCACCTTGCTTAATATTTATTGATGAAATAGATGCTGTCGGTCGACAAAGAGGTGCTGGTTTAGGTGGAGGACATGATGAAAGAGAACAAACACTAAATCAATTGCTTACAGAAATGGATGGATTCGGTGCAAATGAAGGAATTATTATCATTGCAGCAACAAACCGTCCAGATGTTCTGGACCCTGCATTATTAAGACCTGGCCGTTTTGACCGCCAAGTAACAGTTAATTTACCAGATGCTAAAGGTCGTGAAGAAATTTTAGCAGTTCACGCTAAAGGTAAAGTTTTTGCTAAAGGTGTTAAATTGTTAAATATTTCAAAAAGAACTGTTGGTTTTAGTGGTGCTGATCTTGAAAACCTACTAAATGAAGCGGCACTATTAGCTGTTCGTCGTGACAAAGATTTTATTACAATGGAAGAAATTGATGAAGCTCATGATAGGGTCTTAATGGGACCTGCTAAGAAATCTAAAAAATACACAGAAAATGAAAAAAAATTGGTTGCTTATCATGAAGCTGGTCACGTTGTTCTAGGATTAAAATTAAATGATGCTAATATTGTGCAAAAAGTAACTATTATTCCAAGAAGTTATGCTGGTGGTTATGCTTTAATGTTGCCAAAAGAAGAAAGATATACTTCTACAAAAAGTGAATTACTTGAAAGAATTGCTGGATTGCTAGGTGGAAGGGTATCAGAAGAAGTTGTATTTAACGAAATAACAACAGGTGCTCATAATGACTTTGAGCAAGCAACAAAAATTGCTAGAGCAATGGTTACAGAATATGGGATGAGTAGTTTAGGTCCAATTCAATTTGAACATCAGGAATCTAGCGTTTTCCTTGGCAGAGATTATAATAAAAGCCGTAATTTTTCAAGTCAAGTCGCATTTCAAATTGACGAAGAAATTAGAAAAATAATTGGTGAGCAATATGAAATAGCTAAACAGATTATAAAAGAAAACATTGATTTATTAGATCTAATTGCTGAGACTTTAATAGAATGTGAAACTTTAACTAAAGAGCAAATTGAACATTTAGTTGAATTTGGCCGTATATCTGATGATGTTGAACTGGCTGAAGAAAATTTAGAAGAATTAACTGTTTCTGAATTAAAGGAAATGGCTAAAGAACAAAATATAACAGGTTATTCAAAAATGAATAAAAAAGAATTAATTGATAAACTAGATTATAATCAAAAGGAGTAAATTACTCTTTTTTAATTATTATTGGGAAAGTTCTAAAAATTAATTGCAAATGATAATTTATTTGGTATAATAAGTATGAAGAATAAAAAGGAGGAATAAAATGGAAAGAATTAATTTGGTTAATGTAAATAATGAGATATTAAATGCTAATGTTATTCGTTACTTTGCATTAAATAATAGCAATTACTTGATTTATTCATTAAACGAAGTTGATGAACAAAATTACGTAAAACTATACGCTATTAAAGTAGACAGTCAAAATGGAGTAATGGTTAGTTCAAATGTTACGGATGAAAATGACTGGCTTGCTATTAAGGAATTGATAAAGGTAATTATTAGAGGGAATAAAAATGGTGTTGCTGAAGTAGCTGATTTAAATTATAACGAATTAGAATCGCTACAAGTAACAGAAAACCGTGTTTTTAAATTATCTAAACAACTTACTGAATTATTAAGTGCTAATAAAAAGGAGTTCGTTGTACAACAACCTCAAGTTGAACTTGAACCAGTTACAATTGAACCAATTCAAACACCAGAAGTAAGTTTTGAACCAGTATCAACACCTAACCTTGATGTTGAATCTACGATAACACCACTAGAAGAACCTAAAGATTCACAACCAAATGCTGAAGTTGATTATTATAAAAATTTATATCAACAAGAAAAAGTAAAAAATGAAGAATTAACTAATAAGTTAAATGAAATAAAAAAATTTTTAGACTAAAAAATAGAATTGTTAATCAATTCTATTTTTATGTGCCAATCTACTAGCAGCAGAAGAAGCAATAGCGCATATAATATCATCAAGAAAAGTATGGCATTGTTTTCCATCTTTTCCTAACGTATCTAATTTGCCGATGATTCCTGGCTTTGTTTTATCTAAGTAACCAAAATTTGTAAAGGCAATTGAGCCATAAATATTTACAATACTAAGTGGTAAAATCTCATCAATACCATATAATGAGTCATCTGTTTTGATGATTTTATTTATTGGTTCTTCAAATAGATCCTTTTCAACAGTTTCGTCAATAGCGATACCTGTTAGAATGGCATGAGTAACCTCCCTTTTTGCAATTATGCTATCAATTGTACTTATACAATCCTCAATAGTAAGGTCCTCTATATATTTTTTTTGTAAATTAAAAACAATGTCTGCAATATCTAAAATTTTAACACCACGATCTTTTAATTTTTGAACTGCTAGTTCTTTTAAAATATTCATTTTAAACCTCCAATCATAAAATAATAAGAAAATCATAAAATTAGTTGAGGTGAATATATGAAAAATACAATTAATTATTTTTATAATCTTCAACCGAAAAATATTCACCAATATGAAAAACAACTAAAGTTTAACTATAATAATAACAATTATGTCTTTTTACCATACTATCGTAAAGAAGAAGAACTAAAAGACTTACAAAAATTGGCAACATTTTTGTTTTCTAAAGGTGTTTATTGCCACCAATTTGTACCTAATATTAATTCTTCTATTATAACTTTAGTAAACAATATTCCATATGTATTATTAGTAGTATATGTAAATGATAACAGAACCATCCTTTTCGACGACCTAATCTGGTTTTCTAATGTTAGTATAACATCCAATATCGATTCGTTAAAAAGAGATAATTGGTTTTCGTTGTGGATAGAAAAAATTGATTATTTTGAATATCAAGTCAGTCAGTTTGGAAAAACTTTTCCATTATTAAGAGAAAGTTTTAGTTACTTTGTTGGAATGGCAGAAACAGGTATAAGTTTCTTGAAAAATATCAATACTAATTATGAAAAAACATTTGCATTATCACACGGAAGGGTAAAAAATGATAATACACTTTTTGACCTTTATAATCCCTTAACCTTTATTATTGATAACAAAACTAGAGATATATGTGAATATTTTAAAGAGTGTTTTTTTAAAGGTATTGATAAAACCAATGACTTATTTAATTATATTTCACAGAACAATTTAACTTCAATTGATTGTTTGCTATTATATGCCAGAATGCTTTTTCCAACCTTTTATTTTGATATTTATGAACTTATAGTTCAAGGAAGTCTTCCTGAAAAAGAAATTCTTCCAATAATTAATAAGATTGATGATTATGAGTTATTTCTGAATCAATTTCATAATTATTTAAAACAGTATATTCAAATTCCAAATATAGAATGGATCAATAAATAACTGTTATTCTAAATTTATAACTTCAGAAATTTCAGGAATTTCATTTTTGATTGTTGTTTCAATCACTTCTTTTAAGGTAATATTAACCATTTGACATCCTAAACAAGCACCTAATAATTTTATATAAACAATATTATTTTCAAGTTTAATAAATTCAATATCTCCACCATCACTCATTAAAAAAGGTCTTAATTTATTGATTATATTAATAATTTTTTCTTCTTTTTCTTTCATATAATTCCTCCTATTTCATTATATATTATTCTCTTAACATAGTAAATAGTTTTAAAATTATTATAGATTTATGTTATAATTAAAATAGAGGTGTAATAATGACAAAATATAAGAAAGGAAAAGTTGTAAAAGGTTCGGTTACTGGAATTGAATCATACGGAATATTTGTATCTTTAGATGAATTTTACAGTGGTTTGATACATATTTCTGAGATTTCCCATAATTATGTTAAAAACATCACCGATTTTGTTACTATTGGTGATATAATATATACAGAAATTATTGATGTGGATGAAAAATTATCTCAATTAAAATTGAGTATAAAAAATATTGATTATAAAAAAAACAATAATTTTAAAAGGCGCAAGATTAAGGAAACAAGTTTAGGTTTTAAGTCCTTAGAAAAGAAACTTCCGTCCTGGATAAAAGAAAATATAAGAAAAGGTTCAAATTTTATTGACAAACAATTTTATAAATGATATATTAATTTACGTCCAGAGGTTTTGGGCGATTAGCTCAGTTGGTTAGAGCACCTGCCTTACAAGCAGGGGGTCGTAGGTTCGAGTCCTACATCGCCCACCATGCCGGAATAGCTCAATCTGGTAGAGCAACTGACTTGTAATCAGTAGGTTGTGGGTTCAATTCCTGTTTCCGGCACCATACGGAGGGGTAGCGAAGTGGCCAAACGCGGCAGACTGTAAATCTGTTCCTTCGGGTTCGATGGTTCAAATCCATCCCTCTCCACCACTTATTATTACGTTGCCTCGTAGCCAAGCGGTAAGGCACCACACTTTGACTGTGGCATGCGCTAGTTCGAATCTAGCCGAGGCAGCCATTTTTATACGTCCCGTTAGCTCAGTTGGTAGAGCATTTGACTTTTAATCAAAGGGTCACAAGTTCGAATCTTGTACGGGACACCATTCTTTTTGCCTGAGTGGCGGAATAGGTAGACGCACAGGACTTAAAATCCTGCGAGACTCAACTCTCGTGCCGGTTCAATTCCGGCCTTAGGCACCAATTAAATTTAGATTAATATTAAGTTTGGAGAAATACCCAAGCCTGGTTGAAGGGACTGGTCTTGAAAACCAGCAGGTCGGAAACGACGCGGGGGTTCGAATCCCTCTTTCTCCGCCATTTTAATTTTAATCAACATCGCGGAGTGGAGCAGTTTGGTAGCTCGTCGGGCTCATAACCCGAAGGTCGTTGGTTCAAATCCAATCTCCGCAACCATGGTCCCGTAGTGTAGCGGTTAACATGTCTGCCTGTCACGCAGAAGATCGCGAGTTCAATTCTCGTCGGGACCGCCATGTGGCTTCGTAGCTCAGTCGGTAGAGCAGAGGACTGAAAATCCTCGTGTCGGTGGTTCGATTCCGCCCGGAGCCACCATTTTATAATAATGAGACTTAACTGCGCCCGTAGATCAATTGGATAGATCGTTTGACTACGGATCAAAAGGTTATGGGTTCGACTCCTATCGGGCGCGCCATATATCGGGAAATAGCACAACTTGGTAGTGCACTTGGTTTGGGACCAAGGGGTTGCAGGTTCAAATCCTGTTTTCCCGACCAGTTGGGGAATTAGCTCAGTTGGCTAGAGCACCTGCCTTGCACGCAGGGGGTCAAGGGTTCGAGTCCCTTATTCTCCACCATTAGAAATCAAATGATTGTAGAAATACAATTTTTTTTATGTTATAGAAAAGTGAATTTTTTGGAATATGTATAAAAATTACTGTATTAAAATAATTAAAGAAATATGAATTAGGGTTTCCATGTAATTTCAATAAGATGATAGTAAAAACAATATATCATTAGCAAAAATTATTATAAAAAGAAGGTTCTAATATTAAATTAGAGAATTACTAGAATTTCTTATAATTTTAATATAAAAAAACACCTTTTAATGAAAAATAGTTGCTTTTTTATATTGCTTATGTTAATATTAAAATACACAGTTTACGAAGAGCAAACATAGTAAGAGGTGGTTAGATGGTTAATTTTATTATATGTGACGATAACCTGGAAATTCTTAATAAAGTAAGTAGTATTGTCGATGAGGAAATGATGAAAAACCAAATTGCTTATACAAAGCATACTTTTAATGATTATGACTCTGATTTTATTAAAATAGTTGAATCTAAACTTCCTTGTAAAATATACATATTAGATATAGAAACTCCAACTTATTCGGGTATAGATATTGCTCGCATGATTAGAGATACTGATATGGAAAGTGTTATAATGTTTTTAACATCCCACGATGAATTAGGTTATTTAGTTTTAAAGGGTGAATTTTTATTCTTATCTTTTATTAATAAATACAATGATTATCAAGAAAAACTAAAAAAATCCATTTGCAAAGCTTTGGATATTTTAGATAAAAAAAGAATTATAAGATTTGAAGATCGAGGGGCAGTATATACGATACCGATAAAGGATATTTTATATATAACTCGTGATAATATTGAACGGAAAGTTATTATAAATACAGAGCATACCAAATATAGTGTAAATAAAACTTTGGTTGAAATGTTAGATATGCTTAACAGTTCTTTTAAACAATCTCATCGTTCTTGCATCGTTAATAAAAAACGAATAGCTATAGTTAATGTTTCAAAGCGAAGAATAACATTTGATACTGGAACTGAAATTGATTGGTTAAGTCTAAAGTATAAAAACGAGGTAATTTAGAGTGGTATATTTATTAAATAGTTTTATATTTTCTTTGGCTAGTTTTTATGTGTCTTCTAAAATTTTAAAAATTCCTATTAATTATAAAAAAATAAACTACTGGTTTTTTGTTGTTCTTAATTCGTTGCTTATAACAATTTCTTTTATAGCCACTACTCATTTTCTAAAAGTAATATTTAATTATATTGTTTTGGTTGTGCTAAACAAATTATATTTTAGAAAAAAAATAACTGATACAATTATGGGGAGTTTTTTTGTATTTGTTCTAATAATGATTTCGGAAATGTTGGTAGTTATTTTTTTAGTTTCTTTGTTTAATGTTGATTACGAAGAATTATCAAAGTTTTATTTGGGACAATTATCTATAAATTTATTCATTTCCCTTATTTTAGTATCAATAGTTAATATAAATAAGATTAATTCTTTTTTTGGAACACTTAGTGATAGAGTTAAATCAAAAACAATTAACACGATGCTACCGATAACGATATTTTTAATTTCGGTTTACTCAGCGTATTATTACTATTTGTATTTAGAGACAAACGTCTTGTTAGTAATGGTCATAGGTGTAGTGTTAATAACCGTTATTACTATTTTAGTAATGAATGTATTAAAGGAAAAGAGTTATAACATAAATTTGAAAAACGAGTACGATGAACTCATTAACAATCTAAATGAATATGAAAAAGTATTAGAAAAATATCGTATGAATAATCATGAAAACAAAAACAATTTAGTTGTTTTAAAAGGAATGTTAGAAGATAACGTGACTAATGCTGTAAAATATATAGACGAAATTATTCTTCTGAAGCAAAGCGACGATGAAGAAATCTTATTCAAAACTAAAAAATTACCTACTGGAGGATTTCAAGGTTTAGTATATCAAAAAATGCTGATTATGAAAGAAAAAAAGATTTTGTGCAATTTAGAAATTAGTCGTAATGTTAATATAAATAAGTTTAAGGATTTCGATTTTGAACTCAATAAAAATTTTTGCACAATTATAGGAATTTTAATTGATAATGCCATAGAATCCGTGAATGATTTGGAAAAAAAGTATGTTGGACTGTATTTATATTTTGAAGAGGATCACTTTGTTATATCAATTTCTAATACCTTTTTCGGATTGATAGACTTAGATAAAATGGATAAGGTTGGATATTCTAGCAAGGGTGAAGGAAGAGGTTATGGACTTAGTTTAGTGAAAAAAATAATTGAGAAGGATAAAAGAATTACAATAAAACATGAAATAATTAATGATATATTCAAACAAAAAGTTAAAATAAAAATGTAGAAATATCTACATTTTTTTCGTTTTTTCGTTTCATCGGTTATTTTATTAAGTTTTCTGGCATTTCAGGTTCATCTAACCACAAAAACATACAAGCTGTGCTAAACCCATTTGCAGCAACAAATCCGACAAAACTCAAAAGACCTGCTATAATTTTATTCATTAAACCCCTCCTTCCTATATAAAAAATTATCATATGGTTGTTTGAATAAGGAATAACTAATAGGTGAAATTAAGAAAGATTGCATAACCATCGATATTAGCAATGCGTTTTGTAGAAATTTATAATCTACATAAAACAAAAGAAAAACATATATAATCATTATTGAATTTGAAATAATTTTATACTTTAGACGTCTTAGTTTATTAATAATTGGTCTTTTTTTTGTGTCCGCTGGTGAATATTTTATGAAAATCATAGTGCATAAAATTGAAGTTACAACTTTAATGTTAAATGAAACAGCAATAATTGTACAAATATATGATGAACCAATAAAAATTAAAGAAGATGTTAAAAGGCAACTAATACTATTATTAGCGTGTAATCCAAATGAGAACATTCTTAAAAAATTGTAAAGTAGAACAATAATTATCAGTTCTTTTAATATGTTTAGCATTATTGCAATACTGAATATAATAATTGTTTTAGTAATTGTAATATAAATACCTTCTAAGCCGTAACGTATTGTTTTTAATTCTTCTTCTGAATAATTTGGAAAAACGCTTTCTATTAAATTAATTGAGTTATTCAAAACATACTTCTTCATGAAAAACCACATCCTAAAATAATTATAATACAAAAAATTAAGCAACAAATAAAAATTGCTCGAAAAGTATCAAATAATGACTCAAATTATAAAAATTGGTTAAATTTTTATTCGAAGTGATATTTCAAACATTAAAAGGTACATTTCAGACAATAAAAAAAATATAGATTTCTGGAAATAGTATAATTGGATTATTATTACTCGTTAATAAAAATATGTTAAAATCCCAATATTATTAGTAAATTGTCGAAATTTGACTTTTACATTTTGTTGATTATAGAGGGAAAAGAAGGTATATTTGTATTGTAAGGGAACTAGAAGGGAGAGGTATTTGTGAGAGGTAAAGTTAAATGGTTTAATAACGATAAGGGCTTTGGTTTTATTGAGTACAAAGATGGTGAGGATATCTTTGTTCATTATTCTGCTATCTTATCTGCGGGCTATAAAACATTAGTTGAAGGGCAATATGTTGAGTTCGAATTGGTAAGAACCGATAAGGGATTACAAGCTAAAAATGTTATTGAAATAAAAACTGCTCTTGTTTAGCGGTTTTTTATATATATATTTAATTAACTATGTTATAATTAAATTAGGAGGATTGATAAAATGAACTTTAATATTAGAGGCAACAAAATTAAAATAACCCCTGCTATAAATGATTATATTGTAGCTAAAATAGGAAAACTAGATAAGTATTTAGAAAATCCTGATAATATAACAGCTAATGTACTTGTCAAGGTTCGTGATATTGAACAAACTGTTGAGGTAACTATCAATTTTAATAAAGTTATTCTACGGGCTGAAGAAGAAAATAAAGATTTGTACGCAGCAATTGATTTGGTTAGTGAAAAATTAGAAAGACAAATCAGAAAAAATAAAACGAGAATGAATAAAAAAGGTAATCGTGAAACAGTAAAAGGATTTATTACAAATTTTGAAATAGATAAAACAGAAAAAGAAGAAAATAAAGTTGTTAGAAGAAAAGAACTAGAAATGAAACCAATGAGCGAGGAAGAAGCAATTTTACAAATGAATTTAATTGATCATGATTTCTTTGTTTATAAGGATGTTACAAACGACAGAATTTGTATCGTATATAAGAGAAAAGATAACAATTATGGGATTATAACTACAAATTAAGGCTTTCGGCCTTTCTTTTTTAAATGATTTTAAAGTGACTTTTTACTATTATTTTATCTTTTTTTTTGATAAAATAGATATATATGAGAAAGGAAGATAAAATGAAGTTTTTAAAACAGATATTTGATCATGAATATAAAGAATTAGAAAAATTTAAAAAAATAGCTGATGAAATAGAAAAACTCGATGAATCAATGAGTAAACTTACTGATGAAGAGTTAAAAAACAAAACTGCAATTTTTAAAGAAAAAATAAAAAATGGGGAAACAGTAGAAGATGTTTTAGTTGAAGCGTTTGCTGTTGTTCGTGAAGCAGCGTACCGAGTAATCGGTGAAAAACCTTATTATGTACAATTGCTAGGTGGGTTGGCAATTCATTATGGAAACATCTCAGAGATGAAAACAGGTGAGGGTAAAACATTAACATCAACTATGCCGGCTTATGTAAATGCATTAACTGGTGATGGGGTTCACATTATTACAGTTAATGAATATTTGGCAGACCGTGATGCGGCTTGGATGGGAAATATTTATCGCTTTTTAGGACTTACTGTAGGTGTAAATCATCGTGAATTAACTGCAAGCGAAAAAAAAGAAGTTTATGCTTCTGATATCCTGTATTCAACAAATAATGAAATAGGTTTTGATTATTTGCGTGATAACATGGTAGTTAAAGCAGAAAATAGAGTTCAAAGACCTTTGAATTTTGTTATTATAGATGAGGTTGATTCAGTTTTAATTGATGAGGCAAGAACACCATTGATTATTTCTGGTGGATTTTTGCAATCTGCTAACTTATATGTTAGAGCCGATCGTTTTGTAAAAAGTCTTAAAGAAGACGCTGGTTATATTTATGATGAAAAGACTAAATCAGTTGCACTTGATCCTAAGGGAATCGAAGCTGCTGAAAAGGAGTTTAACCTTGATAATTTATTTGATTTAAATAATACCACCTTAGTTCATTACTTAAATCAAGCATTGCGTGCTAATTACACAATGAAATTAGATTTTGATTATGTTGTTGAAGAGGGTAAGATAATAATTGTTGATCAATTTACTGGTCGCTTAATGCACGGTCGAAACTATTCTGATGGACTTCACCAAGCTATAGAAGCTAAAGAGGGTGTTGAAATTGGAGAAGAAACTAAAACTTTAGCGACTATTACATTTCAAAATTTATTTAGAATGTATAAAAAATTATCTGGTATGACAGGAACTGCTAAAACAGAAGAAGAAGAATTTCGTGAAATTTATAATATGTATGTTATAAGTATACCTACTAATGTTCCAATAGTTCGCGAAGATTATGGTGATTTAATGTTTGCTACTTCCGAAGGAAAATTTAAGGCCATAATATCTGAAATTAAAGAAAGGTATAAAAAAGGGCAACCTGTTCTTGTTGGGACAATCGCTGTTGAGACAAGTGAAGATGTAAGTTCGTTGCTAAAAAAAGAACGAATTCCACATGAGATATTAAATGCTAAGAATCATGCTAGAGAAGCCGAAATTATTGCTAATGCAGGTCAAAAAGGTGCCATAACAATTGCCACAAATATGGCTGGTCGTGGTACTGATATTAAGTTAAGTGATGAAGTTAAAAAATTAGGTGGTCTTTGTGTTTTGGGTACAGAAAGGCACGAGTCAAGAAGAATTGATAACCAATTAAGAGGACGTTCAGGTCGTCAAGGTGACCCAGGGATGTCACAATTTTGCGTTTCGTTTGAAGATGACTTGATGGTACGATTTGGTACTGATCGAGCAAAAGATATGCTTCAAAAAATTGGTTTTGATGGGGAGTTATCCCTTCGTAGTTCAATGTTTGCCAAAATGATTGAATCTGCCCAACGACGTGTTGAAGGAAATAACTTTGATGTAAGAAAACAATTATTACAATATGATGATGTAATTAATAATCAACGAACAATTATTTATGAAAAGAGAAATGAAATATTAGATACTGAATCAATATATGAAACAATTCTTAATAATTTTTATGATTATGTTGAAGAGTTAGTTATGAGCCATTTAGTTGAAACAACCGAATTAACAGAAACAGATTTATCAGAAATATTGGAAACAATTAATACTAAATTATTAAAAAAAGAAATTTCAATTGAGGATATTAATAACAAAAAAGAGGATGAAATAATTGATTATATTTCGCATAAAATAATTAGTGAATATGAGGAAAAGGTTAAAAACATTCCTGAAGAAATCAGAAATGAGTTTGAAAAGGCAATTACGCTTCGCGTTATAGATACGCACTGGATGGAACATATAAATACTATGTCGCATCTAAAAGAAGGTATCCATCTAAGACAATATGCTCAGGAAGATCCGCTTAGAGCTTATACCAAAGAAGGTTATGATCTATTTGATAACTTATTAAATACAATTGATCGTGAAGTTACATTATATTTATTAAATTCAGAAATCAGACAAAACATCGAGAGAAAGAAAGTTGTTGAAACAGAAATCGCCAATGATGGAGATAAACCAATAAAAAGAAGTCCTAAGAAGGTTGATAAACCAGGAAGAAATGAACCATGTTCTTGTGGAAGTGGTAAAAAATATAAACATTGTTGTGGGAAATAGAGGTGTGTAGAATGAATGAAACAAAAAAAACAATAGTTACTTTAGTCATTATTGTTGCAATAATCATGTTACTACCATTATCGCTATATGTTAAAAACGCTAATGGTAAGAAAAAAATTGAGGCTGTTAAAGAAATATACACAACAGCTGATAATAGTTTAATATATATAAGTAGTTCAAATTGTCCATATTGCGACGAATTTGATCCAATTATTGATGTTGCATCAGAAAAATATAATTTTAAATATGCTTACATTGATATATTAAGTATAACTAATAATCAACTTTATGAATTACTTGAATTGCTTGAAATTAGTGAAAACGATTTTGCGACTCCATATTTAGTTATTGGTGAAAAAGGTGAAAAAACTTCTGAAACTTCAGGTTATTTACCTGAAACTGGCTTAATTGATTTCTTACAAAGTGGTGGATTTCTAACAACTGATGAGAATTCAAAAAACCAAAATGAAGAAGAAGAAAACAGTGAAAATTTAAATTTTATCGATATTGATGAATATATTGAATTGTATGAAAAAAATGATAAAAGCATCATTGTTTTAGGACAAATAAATTGCGGAGCTTGTATTTTAGCAAAACCGGTATTAAATAAAATAGCTAAAGAATATAATATTACAATTAATTATCTTGAAACTGATTTAATAGATGATAAAGATTCAGAAAGATTCACGGATAATCTTTTAAAATTAGAGTTTGAAAAACTTTCTACTCCACATATCATGATTTTAGAAAACAAAAAGGAAATAGACAGTATTACTGGTTATAGGGCTGGATCTGAAGATGATTATCTTGAATTATTTACAAAACACGGGTTTGTTGAATAATTAGAAGGAGGAAATTATGGGGAACGATGTATATTCCAAAGTAAAAGAGTTTAAAAGAAAATACCCATTAACCATTTCTTGGAGATTAAAGGCTCATTCAAAAATTATTAATAAGCATTTAAATGATGGTGAATATGTTAAATATGCCTTTGCTGCTCAAAAAAACACAAGTAATCTTGAAATGTTTACTACTTATGTTATAGCTCTTACTAACAAAAGAATATTACTGGGTCAAAAAAGAGTTTTTTTCGGATATTTTTTTACGGCAATAACCCCTGATATGTTTAATGATTTAAAAGTTCAAATGGGAATCATATGGGGAACAGTGCGTATTGACACTGTAAAAGAAAAAGTGACTTTATCTAATATTCAAAAAAAGGCTCTCCCTGAAATTGAAAATTGTATTACTGAATACATGATGAGAGAGAAAAAGAAGTATTATAAAAAAATAATGGAACTAGATAAATAAGAGGTTTTAATTACTTCAATTAATAAAAATAAAAGAGATAAATAATATTTTATTAAAAAGCAAAACTTATGTTTTGTTTTTTAGTAAAATTATAAAATATATATAATAATCTTTATTTTTTTTCAAAATATGGTATGATTATAATTAGTAGAATAGAAGGGGTATGTTATGAAAAAATTATTGAAGATGTTGCTAATTTTGTTTTCTATCTATTTGTTAATTCAAATAGCATTTAAATTTTGGGGTAATGGACATGAAGTTAGTTATCAAATAAAAATTGATGATAAAACATTTGATATTAAAGAAGTGTATAAATCTAATACTGAAGATGAGATTGATAGTTACTATTTTAATATATCGTATAATAATAACAAGTTTTCTTTTCAAACATATGAGTTATTTAAAAATGCCGAGCAGGTCATAAAAAATATAAAATATTTTGAAAATGATAATTATAAATGTTTATTACCAGTATTTAGTCAAGATATTATTATAATGGATATTATGTGTCTTAAAGACGGTAATATAATATATTATCATAATATTAAAGGCAACGATGTTGAATTGGATAATTTCGCCAATACTTTAAACATTAGTAAATACGATTTAGAAAAATGGACAAATGATAAAACTAACCCAAATAAACAGGGAGTTATTACAATATATCCAAAAAACGTTTTGGATAATCATTATATAGGAATAAATAATTATAAAGGAATTAATATTTTGAACAACAATAATAAAAACTTAATCTCTCAGATTGGGTTATTCTCTAATGATGTATATAAACGAGATTTAGAAGTAATGATTAGTCATTTTTATGTTGTTGCTGATTATAATTCTAATCACGAATTTAATAAATTTTATATTGTTGACCTGATAAGTAACAAAAAGGATGTTATTAGTTCAAATAAAAATATTAGTTTTGATTCATATATTCAAGGAGTTGTTAAAGGTTCAATATATATATATGACGAAGTTAATAAAAAGCAGTATGAAGTCGATATTGATGCGAAAACTATTTTAGAAGTTGGTAACAGTAGTACTAAGATTTTAAACTATAGTAATGGTAGTTTTGACAGGGTGGATATAAGTGAACTATCTAACAAAAAATTAATTTTTACTAATGGTGAAACGACGACTAGTGATTCAAAATATGCTAGAATAGATACAATAGTACAAGGGGAAACTGGTTATAAATATTATTATGAACAAGTTTCTGGAGGTTACGACGTTTATCGTGCACCTAATCGCACACCCGAACTAAAAACTTATTTATTTAAAATAAAAAAATTAGATAATATTAAATATGTATATGATTTTGTTTATTTTGTAGATGGTGACGAAGTTAAATATTATAATGATAGTTATGGATTGAAAACTTTATTCAAAAACGAGGAATTTGATTTTAATGAAAGTTTGAAATATACAGTATATATAAAAAGATAGAACAGAAACCATTTCTGTTCTATTTTGTCAAAAATGTCTTGTTTACATATACTATCATGAGGTGAGTTTAGTGTATAGAATATATACTGTAAGAGAAGGAGAAAATCTATTATCAATAACGAATAGATTAGGAATAACTCCTGATGAAATACGAAGAATAAATGGGTTGCCAGAAAATTACGAAGTGGCTCCAGGTGAACAGTTAATAGTTCCTACCGTAACTGCAAGCCCATTTGATAACTATGTTATTAAAAAAGGTGACACTCTTTATGCAATTGCGAAGCAATATAATATTAGTTCTAACGAAATAGCGCGATTGAATGGTTTAGATCCTGATGAGTATCTTTACCCAGACCAACAATTATTAGTTCCCCGCGAAGGTGTAACTTTTTACATTACTGACGAAGGTGATACAGTTGATATGATAAGGCAACAATTTCCTAATGATTATGAAAAAATTTTTAGAACCAATCAATATATTTATTTGATGCCTGATCAAGTTTTAGTTTTTAGAAAAAACAATCAAGAAATGAATTAAACTTTAATTTGTTTCTTTTTTAATGTTAATTATATAATCCTCTTTTTTTTTGGGGGGTAATAGTATATAATTAGAATAGAAAGAGGTAATGTATGAAAAAAATAATTATAGTTATATTAGTTAGTATATTATTTGTTGGATGCTCTAATGCAAAACCATATACTGAAATAAAATATAAAGAATTTACTGAAAAGATAGAAAATAAAGAAACGTTTATCTTTTATATAGGCTCTAATGATTGTATATATTGCGAACGCTATGAAAAGGCTTTAAAGAGGGCTGTTGATAAATATGAAGTTGAGGTTTTTTATATTGATGTTGCACAAGGAAAATTAACTGAAACAGAAAACAAGAATTTTGAAAATCTTATTAATTATTCAGGAACCCCTACAACTGTCTTTATCAAAGATGGAGAGGTTCAAAGTAGATATAATCGTATTGAAGGTGCTGCTAGTACTGATAAAATTATCGAAGCTTTTGAAAGAAATGGTTATATTGACTGAAAGTAGAAAGGATAGGAAAAGTTATGGACCAAATTGATATTTTTCGCGATGAAAATAAAAAAGAAAATAGTTTTCAAAATAGTTTTAGTGTGCTTAAATCTTATGGTGAAGACTTAACTGATAAACAATACATCACTAATCCTGCAATTGCTCGTGAAGGTGAATTAAAAAAATTAATGATTATTTTACTTACTCCTGAAAAATCTGGTCTCTTAGTGGGTAAACCAGGAATTGGTAAAACAGCAATTGCAGAAGGGTTAGCTTATTTAATTAAAAAAAACCAAGTTCCTGAAGCATTAAAGGGATATAGAATTATAAAAATTAATTCAACATCCTTGGTAGGTGTTATGGAAATTAATGGTAAAGAAGAAATGATAATGAATGTTTTTGTCGAAGAATTAAAAAAAATGAACAAAGTGATTGTTTTTATCGATGAGGTTCATACATTAATTGGCTCTAGGGAATCTGGGCCGATGGACTTGGCGAATATGTTGAAACCAGCTTTAGACCGTGGGGATGTTAAAGCAATTGGTGCGACAACAACAATTGAATATAATACTTATATAATTAGAGATAGAGCTTTTCTTCGTCGATTCGAAAAAATTGATGTGTTAGAACCTGATGAACCAACGACGGTAAAGATTCTAGTAGAATCTCTTCCTAAAATAGAAAAACAAACAGGTATTAAATTTAAGTATAATGCTTATTTTGCTAAATTGCTAATAGAATCAATTGTCAGTGCAACATCTGAATTTAAAAGAGTATATGGTCTTTCGGCTATGTACCCAGATATAGCATTTTCTGTTTTATCACAAGCATTTTCACAGGCCTTATTCCAAAACAAACAGGAAGTTGATATAGTTGATGTTTATAATGCGATAAAAACAAGTAAAAGAATATACCCAGATAGTATTATTAAAGAATTAGATTTATTTAGAATAAAATTTCAAAAGTTTTTAAATGATGAAGGAATTGAATTGCCTTTAGTTACAATTGATGAAATAAAAATGGAAGAAACACTTTAATGAGTATATTATTTATAATTAAGGCATATATATAGTTAGGAAATATTGAATTGTTATTCAAAAAAACAAAAAAATATGTTAATATATATATAATGAGGTGGAAAGATGGAAAAAAAGGAAATACCAATCAAAAATTATATAATTTTAGCAATTGTTATTGTTGCAACTGTTTTTACAACCTTTCACTTAGCTAATCGATACAAAAATGAAAAAGATTATTATAATAATTCTTCGCCACTACGTGAAGTACTTGCCGAAGTTAAAATAGAAGAATTGGAAGATTATTTTTTGGATAATCCGACTATGGTTGTTTACGTTGTTAACGGCAATGATCAAAACATTTTGGATATGGATAAAACAATTAAAGAATTTGTTTTAAATAATGATTTGGGCAATGATATCGTTGTAATAAATGCTACTAATAATATTGATTTAGTTACATCTAAATTAAGTCAAATGTTAAATAGCAATTTAAAACAATACAATAAAGATTTATTAACTCATGCTAATCTTTTATTTGTTGATGACCGAATTATTGAAGATGTTTTGGTACCTAAAACTATGGATAATGAAATATTAACTAACTTTTTTATTAAAAATGGTGTTATGTAAGTAATGATAAACATTGTTTTGTTTGAACCAGAAATACCACAAAATACCAGGGATAATTAATTTGGTTACACAATAAATAAGGAGGTTAATAGATGAAAATTGTCAAAAGAGAAGCTGCAAGTGTTCATAAAAATACTGAAAATTCTATTTCAATAGAATATGATACAAAAGATAATGATATTAACATTGCATTTGTAGAAATAAGCGGTCGTTATCCAGATAACGGAAAAATTATAAATAGAAAATGCAAAGAGTTAATATATGTTATTGATGGAACAGGCACAATATTTGTTGAAAATGAAAGGTTTGATATAAAAAAAGAAGATGTTATATTGATTGAACCAAATGAAAAATATTATTTTGAAGGAACATTAAAAATGCTACCTGCTTGCTACCCAGCATGGACCATTGAACAGGTAGAATTTATACATGAAGAATAAGTTATGATAAACATTGTTTTGTTTGAACCAGAAATACCTGGTAATACCGGGAATATTATGCGTACATGTGTTGGAACAGGAAGTAAATTGCACTTGATAAAACCACTTGGTTTCTCTTTAACTGAAAAAAGTATTAAAAGAAGTGGTGTAAATTATATTGAAAAATGTGATTATACTATTTATGATAACTTTGATGATTTTTATAATAAAAATGTTGGAAAATTTTATTTTTTAACAAGATATAGTCAAAAAAACTATACAACATTTGACTATAGTGATGTTAATGAAAACATTTATTTTGTTTTTGGAAAAGAAAGCACTGGAATTCCTAAAAAAATATTGCAGAATAATATGGAAAATTGTATTCGGATTCCTATTAATGATAATATAAGATCTCTTAATTTATCAAATTCAGTTGCAATTATGTTGTTTGAAGTCTTGCGACAACAAGGATTCCCAAATTTACTAACTTATGATGTATTTAAAGGTAAACATTATTTAGACGAATAGTGTTTGTAAAATAAAATAAATTTTGTTGATAAATACTTTTTAAAATGTTAATATATATATTATAGAGTAGGAGGACTTTGTAAATATGGATTTTATTAATGATAATTATGTATGGTTTATTGTAATCGGTGTTATTTTATTTATGGCACTAATAGGTTATATTGCTGAGAAAACTGATTTTGGGCGTAGTCAATTTGAGAAAAGGGTAAAAAGGGAACCTAAACCTAAAAAGGAAAAGGTAAAAAAGGCTTCTACAACAGTTATCGAGGAATTGCCTGTTGCAGAAGCAAATGTTGAAAACGCTATTGATGAAGCAGTGGTTATTGAAGATGATGATTGGTTGAAACCACTTGAAGAGCCAATTGACTTTATGGAAAATAATAATGAAACAAATGAAGAAAATTTAACAGTTCCATTAGAAGGTATTAATCCAGCGGCTGAAGAAGATTTAACAGTTCCGTTAGAAGGGATTAACCCAGTAGTTGAAGAGGATTTAACAGTTCCATTAGAGGGGATTAACCCAGTAGTTGAAGAAGATTTAACGGTTCCATTAGAGGGGATTAACCCAGTAGTTGAAGAAGATTTAACGGTTCCATTAGAAGGGATTGAGCCAGTAGTTATTGAAGATTTGAAAGTTCCATTAAATGAAGTATCTGAAGTAGAAGAGGATTTACCATTTGGAGATAATGTGGTTGAACCAGTCATTAACGAAATTGTTGAACCTTTAGAATCTGTAAATACTGATATTTTAGAAGAGTCCAAAGAAGAACTAAATCTGCCTAATATTGATGATTTAAACAAGGATGAAGACGATGTTTGGAAATTTTAAAATATAAAGGATATTAAGTGTATCCTTTTTTGTTTATTTAATATAAAAACTAAAATTATGGTTCACTATTTTAAAAAAAGAACTAGTGTGATATAATTTAATGTAGAAATTAATTGGAGGAATTTTATGACTATAGATGCTATATTAATGTTATTAAAAAAACTAGTTGATGTATTACTGGTTTGGATGGTTTTATATTATATTTTAAAAAGTTTGCGCAAAAACGTAAAAATGGTTCTGTTATTTAAAGGAATTCTGTTCATCATAGCACTTCAAATTGTGAGTGATGTTTTGAATTTAGCGACAATTGGATATTTAATAGATTATGCAATTATGTGGGGACCCCTTGCTATGATAATCATTTTTCAACCTGAAATTAGAAATGTTCTTGAACAGTTAGGAAGAAGCCAACTATTAGGAAGACATAAAACATTAACTGTCGATGAGCGAGAAAGGGTAGTTTATGAAATTGTACAATCTCTTGAATATTTAAGAAAGTCACGAATTGGAGCTTTAATAATTATTGAGAGAGATCATAGTCTCAGTGAATATATTGACAAATCCAAAAAAATTTATGCTGATATTTCCAGTGAATTACTGATTTCTATTTTCTTCCCTAATAATCCACTTCATGATGGAGGATTGATTATTCAAGGAGATAAAATAACAAGTGCTGGTGCAATATTCCCAAGTAGCGAAAACTTAAAAATTAGTAAACGACTTGGAACTCGTCACCGTGCTGCTCTTGGAATTGCTGAAGCAACAGATTGCATTTCAGTTGTTTGTTCGGAGGAAACTGGTCGTTTGTCAGTAGCGGTATCATCTGAACTTCATTATAATTTAACAGTAGATGAAGTTAAACTGATGCTTTTAGAAGAATTAAGACCCAAGAAATCAATATTATTAGATGAAGATGACGAGGAAGGTGAAAATAATGAAGTTAGTGATCAAGATAATTAAAAACTTTTTCTCAGCTATTTGGTTATTTATTGACAAAAGAATTATTGTTTCAATTACTCGATTCATTTTATCGATTACCAAAAAATTTGATAAATCTGGAAAAAAAATAGAAAACTGGTTATCCAAAACAAATACTTTATTATTTATATCTTTATTTTTTGCAGTTGTGATATTTATTGTGATTGATCAAAAAATAATAACTTTTTCTGAGAATTCAGCAGAAGTATTGAAAAATCAAGAAGTCAAGGTAATATACAACGAAGAAGCTTATGTTGTAGAAGGTATTCCTGAAACTGTGGATATTACTTTAATAGGTAAAAAGGCGGAATTAATGTTTGCTAAGCAGTCATCAATTCATGATGTAAGTATAGATTTAACCGGCTTAAAGCCAGGAACTCATAAAGTTAATGTAACTTATAAACAGGCAATGCAATCAATCGATTATAAAGTTAATCCTTCTATTGCAACGATTGTTATATATCCTAAAATACCAGAAATTAAGACATTAACTCTTGATTTGTTAAATCAAGATAGTTTATCTTCTAAGTTGGTTATTGATGATGTAATAGTCAATAATGATAAAGTTATTGTTAAAGGTGCAGAGCATAAACTTAAAGAAGTAGCAACAGTTAAAGCTTTAATTGATATTCGTAACTTAGTTAAGCAAGAAGAGGGAACGACAACACTTAAAGATATTCCGTTAAAAGCTTATAATAATAAAGGTGAAATTGTTGATGTTGAAATTGTTCCTGATAAAATAACAGCCGATATAAAAATAACTTCACCAAGCAAAGAGATACCAATCAGAGTTATACCAGTTGGTGACCTAGGCTTTGGTAAAGCAATAAGTGGAATTGACATTAATGAGACTAAAGTTACAGTGTATGGTAATGAAGATGTTTTAGCTGCTTTAAATTACATACCTTTAGAAATAGATGTTAATGAGCTTAAAGAGAATCGTCAATATAAAATGGAAATTCCAAAACCTGTTGGTGTTAAATCTATGAGCATTAATAATGTTACTATAAATATTTCGGTTGGAAATTCAGTTGATAAAGAAATCAAGGGTATCCAAATTGAATATCGCAACTTAAATGAAATATATACAGTTCAAGGCCTAAGTAAGGAAGATGTTGCAGTTATTGTTGGTTTAAAAGGAGTAGAGTCAGTCTTAAATCAAATAGAATCTACTAATATAACTGCTTATTTGGACCTAAAAGGCTATGGCGAGGGTGAACATGAAGTTGAAGTGAAAGTTGAAGGAACGGATGTTAAAGTTATATATATTGCTAAAACTAAGAAGGTTCGCATCAAAATAATCAAAATTAATTAAAAAAAGGACTTTATCATACGATAAAGTCTTTTTAATCATAATCGAGATGTTTAAATAATATTCCGATATTGATTAAACTGGTAATCCCTACCAAAATATAAACAATTCTTGTCATCATTGTTGCTTCTCCAAATAAGGCTGTTACTAAGTTAAAATCAAAGAGACCAATTAATCCCCAGTTAAGCGCACCGATGATAGTAATAGTCAAAGCAATTTTTTGTAATGTTTCCATATTTTTCCCCTTTCATGATTATTAATTATTGTAAACAAAAAATTATAAATTATTCATTCATATTTCAATTATAACATCCATATAATTAAATGAAATAAAATATGAGGTGGAAAGATGAAAAAGAGATTACTACTGTGTCTAATTCTATTATTTAGTTTAATAATTGTTGGTTGCGGAAAAACCAATGAAAAAGAGGTTTTAAAAGATTTAACAAAAAAAATTGAAAGCGCCAAAAGTTATCACATATCTGGTGAATTAGAAATGTCAAACAATGATGATGTTTACAAGTATGATGTTGATGTTTCTTATGAACGTGAAGATAAGTTTCGCGTAAGTTTGAAAAATAAAATTAATAATCATGAACAAATCATTTTAAAAAATGAAGATGGTGTTTATGTATTGACTCCATCACTTAACAAAAGTTTTAAATTTCAAAGTGAATGGCCATACAATAATTCCCAAAGTTATTTGTTACAAACTATCTTAATGGACATAAAAAATGATAAAGATAAGGAATTTACTAGTAATGATAATGGTTATGTTATTACTACAAAGGTAAATTACACTAGTAACAAAGAGTTAGTAAAACAAAAAGTTTATATTGATAAAGATATTAATATAAAAGAAGTTCATGTACTAAATAAAGATAATCAAGTTATGATGAAAATGAAGTTTACTGATATGGATTTAAAAAGTACATATAACAAAAATCATTTTACCCTAAAAAATAATATGGAAACAGCTGTCATTGATGAGCAAGTAAAAATGGTTAGCAAAATAGATGATGTTATATATCCGATGTATATGCCAAAAAATACAAAATTAATAGATCAAAACAGAGTTACTAAAGAAAACGGTGAAAAAATTATTTCCACATTCTCTGGAGATGCATCATTTACTTTAGTTCAAGAAACAGCCGTCAAAGAAAAAGAAATGGTTACAATTCCATTAAATGGGGAACCTTTAATATTTACTGGAACAATTGCGGCATTGTCCGATTCATCTATAACGTGGACACGAGATGGTATCGATTATTATTTAATATCGGACGATGTCACAGAAGATGAATTGCTAAATATTGCTAAGTCAATAAGTGTCATGCCAGTCGGAAAATAGATACAAATTGTATCTTTTTTTTGGGAGTTGTGCTATAATTAATAATAGGTGATTTTATGAAAAAAGAAAAGAATAATATTAAAACAAGGGTTAACAATAAGATTGTAATGGATGATGAAGTTTCAAAATTAATTAAAATAACAATAATAATTATTATTGTTTTCAGTATTTTTTATCTTATAACAAAATTAGTGACAGAAGATAATAAAATTGACGACAACAATGAAATTGAAGTTGAAATCCAATATAAGGAAATTATACTAGGCAATCTACTAAAACAAAAAGAAAGTGAATATTATGTATTAGTAATGTTTGAAGATGATATTTACAATCCGCTATATAATAGTTATTTTGAGGAATATGAAAATAACAATAGTGCATTATCGAAGTATGATGTAAATATTAATAATATATTTAATAAAAAATATATTGCTGATGAGTCTAACTTTGATTTGTTAAATCTTAAATTTAAGGAATCAACGCTGTTGAAAATCAAAAATAATAAAATTGATGAAACACATGAAGGTCGAGAAAAAATTATTGAAAAACTTAAAAAAATAACAGAATAAAAGAATGGGGTGCATTATGGAAGAAAAAAACAAAAAAGAAATCCAAAAAACAACAATCGGAAAATTTGGGATTTTAGAAATCTCAGTATTATTAATATTAACTTGTATATTTAGCATGACGAGTGGTTTATTTCTTGGAAATAAATTTTTGCGTGAAAAGGAAATTGCTCATGACATACCTCCTGAACTAAATGAAGTAATAGATAATTATAATTATATTGTTGAAAATTTTTATGGAGATATAGATAAAAAAGAAATTGTTAAAGGTGCAATTAAAGGAATGATAGATTCTTTAGGAGATAAATATACTTCATTTTTAGACCAAGAAACTAGCGAAACTTTTAATATACAATTAAAAGGTAGTTTCACTGGGGTTGGTGTTGAAATTGTTAATAGTGTTGAAGGGATTACTATACTCAGTGTAATGGAAGATTCGCCTGCTGAAAAAGTAGGGCTTAAAAAAGGAGATGTCCTTTTGGAAATTGATGGTACAGATGTATCTGATAAAAGTTCTTCTGACTTCACTGATTTAGTAAAACAAAAAGATGGAAAATTTGAAGTGTTAATTAAAAGAGGTGAAGAACAGTTAATTAAGGAGTTATACAAAGATTTAGTGATACTTAAATCAGTGCATACTAAAACTTATGAACAAAAAGATAAAAAAATAGGATATTTAGAGATCACGTTATTTGCCTCTAATACTTTCGAGCAATTTAAAGACCAATTAGAAAAACTGGAAAAAGAAAATATAGATGGATTAATTATTGATGTTCGTTGGAACTCTGGTGGCCATTTGAGTTCAGTTGAAAAAATGATTTCGTTATTTTTAGATGCTAGTCATGTTATTTATCAAACCGAAAACAAAGATGGTATAGAGATGACTTACTCTAGTGGAACTGTTACAAAAAAATACCCAGTTGTATTATTATCAAATGGAGAAAGTGCTTCAGCATCTGAATTATTAATGGGGGCTTTACGAGATGAACTTGATTCTATAATAGTTGGAACTAAAAGTTTTGGGAAAGGTACAGTTCAAGAACTTAATAAACTTACATCACTAGATCAATACAAAATTACTACTAAAAAATGGTTAACACCAAAAGGTAATTCAATTGATAAAATAGGTTTGGAACCAGACATTGTTATTGAACAAGACCCTGATTATTATCAAAATTTTGATGAATCTAAAGATGTTCAATTAAAAAAAGCATTAGAAATTTTTTCTACACCTTAGTGTTTTATCCTTATATATAGAAAACAGGAAAGAGGGATAAAATGTTAAAACAAAACATAGGTGACAAATTACAAATTCAGTGCTATAAACATAATGGTAAGATACATAGGGCTTGGGATGAAGCTGTCTTGCTAGATGTAAAAGAAGATTATATGGTTTTTGGCAATAATAGGACATTGGTAATAGAGGCGGGTGGTAATACTTGGAGAACTAAAGAACCAGCAATTATGTATTTTTTTAAAGAATCTTGGTATAACATAATTGTACAACTAAAAAAAGATGGAGTTTATCACTATTGTAATATTGCTACCCCTTTTATATTAGAAGAAAATACTATCAAATATATTGATTATGATTTAGATTTAAGAATTTTTCCTAGTGGTGAATATAAGATATTAGACAAGATGGAGTATAATTACCACAAAAAAATAATGAATTATTCTGATGATTTGGATACTTCTATATATATAGGGTTAAATGAATTGATAGATAGATATGAAAAAAATGATAAAGTTTTTAATATAGAAAACAATTTAGAATATTATAAAAAATACCAAAAAGCAAAAGAATTACGGAAAAAAAGTAATGTTATTGAATAGAGAGCATATAATAAAAAGGGTATGCTTTTTATTTTTAAAAAAAAATAAAAAATGATAAAAAGATATTGACAACATTATTTTAAAATGTTATATTAACAACGTTCGAAAAAAAGCGACTTTTTAATTTATTTATTTAAACTTAACAAGAAAGTGTAAAATGTGTAAATAAATGGTTGACTTGAATTGAAACATTTGATATATTAAGTGTGCTCTCGAAGAAAAGGCTTGAAATTTCAACAGAAATTGCAAAATTGCAAATAAGTCGAAATAAGTATTGACTTCAATTAAAACATTTGGTATATTAGTAATGCTTTTAAAAAAAAGAGTAGATTATGATCTTTGAAAACTGAGCAAAACGTTAATTCAATAAGTTAGGAAAAAATTCAAATTAACAAAAAAATTATTTTTTTTTGGAGAGTTTGATCCTGGCTCAGGATGAACGCTGGCGGCATGCCTAAGACATGCAAGTCGAACGAAGTGGTTCGGTGATTATTTTGTGCTTGCACAGAATATGATTCGAGTTTCCACTTAGTGGCAGACGGGTGAGTAATACATAGGTAACCTGCCTTAGAGACTGGGATAGCAATTAGAAATGGTTGGTAATACCGGATAATATATAGATAGATAACTATTTATATTAAAAGGAGCTTCGGCTTCACTTTAAGATGGGCCTATGCTGTATTAGCTAGTTGGTGGGGTAATGGCCTACCAAGGTAACGATGCATATCCGAGCTGAGAGGCTGAACGGACACACTGGGACTGAGACACGGCCCAGACTCCTACGGGAGACAGCAGTTAGGAATATTCGACAATGGGGGAAACCCTGATCGAGCAATGCCGCGTGAGTGATGAAGGTCGTAAGATCGTAAAGCTCTGTTATAGGGGAAGAACAACTATTATAGGTAATGATAATAGTCTGACGGTACCTTATCAGAAAGCCCCGGCTAACTACGTGCCAGCAGCCGCGGTAATACGTAGGGGGCGAGCGTTATCCGGATTTATTGGGCGTAAAGCGTGTGTAGGCGGTTTATTAAGTTTAAGATCAAAGCCTGGGGCTTAACTCCAGTTCGTCTTAAAAACTGGTAAACTTGAGTGTAGTAGAGGCAAGTGGAATTTCTAGTGTAGCGGTTAAATGCGTAGATATTAGAAGGAACACCAGTGGCGAAGGCGACTTGCTGGGCTATTACTGACGCTGAGACACGAAAGCGTGGGGAGCAAATAGGATTAGATACCCTAGTAGTCCACGCTGTAAACGATGAGTACTAAGTGTCGGGAAACCGGTGCTGAAGTTAACACATTAAGTACTCCGCCTGAGTAGTACGGTCGCAAGGCTGAAACTCAAAGGAATTGACGGGCACCCGCACAAGCGGTGGAGCATGCTGTTTAATTCGAAGATACGCGAAGAACCTTACCTAGACTTGACATCCCTGGCAAAACTATAGAAATATAGTGGAGGTTACCCAGGTGACAGGTGGTGCATGGTTGTCGTCAGCTCGTGTCGTGAGATGTTCGGTTAAGTCCGATAACGAGCGCAACCCTTATCATTAGTTACTAACATTTAGTTGAGGACTCTAATGAGACTGCCGGTGATAAACCGGAGGAAGGTGGGGATGACGTCAAATCATCATGCCCCTTATGTCTAGGGCTACAGGCGTGCTACAATGGCCATTACAATGAGATGCAATGTCGTAAGATGGAGCAAATCTTTAAAGATGGTCCCAGTTCGGATTGGAGTCTGCAACTCGACTCCATGAAGTTGGAATCGCTAGTAATCCTAAATCAGAATGTTAGGGTGAATACGTTCCCGGGTGTTGTACACACCGCCCGTCACGCCACGAGAGTCTGTAATACCCGAAGTTGGTAGCCTAACCTTTTAGGAGGGGGCCAACGAAGGCAGGACAGGCGATTGGGGTGAAGTCGTAACAAGGTATCCCTACCGGAAGGTGGGGATGGATCACCTCCTTTCTATGGAGAAAGATTAAATACTGTATCTAACTTATTAATTAATGTGTTTTGCTTAGTTTTGAGAGATTATTCTCTCAGTATAGTTCTTTGAAAACTAGATAATGTGGTAGTCTTATATTTGTCAAATATAAGACATTAAAATATCTCATCAAATTAGGAAAAATTTTAAATATAACAATAATGGTGATTAAATTGCTAAGAGCGCATGGTGAATGCCTTGGCACTAGAAGCTGATGAAGGACGCGACAAACAGCGATATGCTTCGGGGAGCAGTTAAGTATGCTTTGATCCGGAGATTTCCGAATGAGGAAACTCACCTATGGTAATGCGTAGGTACTGCATAATGAATACATAGTTATGTAGAAGCAACCCGGTGAACTGAAACATCTTAGTAACCGGAGGAAGAGAAAGAAAAATCGATTTCCCCAGTAGTGGCGAGCGAAAAGGAAAGAGCCCAAACCAGTCTTTGGACTGGGGTTGTAGGACCTTATATTAAAGAGTTACAAATTTATGATATAGTTGAATTGGCTGGGAAACCAAACTATAAAAGGTGATAGTCCTGTAAACGAAATATCATAAACTCTATAGGGTATCCTGAGTACGGCGAGGCACGAGAAACCTTGTCGGAATCCACGGGGACCATCCCGTAAGGCTAAATACTCTCTAGTGACCGATAGTGAACGAGTACCGTGAGGGAAAGGTGAAAAGAACCCCGGGAGGGGAGTGAAATAGAATCTGAAACCATGTGCTTACAAGAAGTCAAAGCCCGTTAATGGGTGATGGCGTGCCTTTTGCAGAATGAACCGGCGAGTTATTGTATCATGCAAGGTTAAGTTGAAGAAACGGAGCCGAAGCGAAAGCGAGTCTTAATAGGGCAATAAGTATGGTGCAATAGACCCGAAACCGAGTGATCTATCCATGAGCAGGTTGAAGTTTGGGTGAAACCAAATGGAGGACCGAACCGACTTACAAGGAAACGTGAGCGGATGACTTGTGGATAGGGGTGAAATTCCAATCGAACTCGGAGATAGCTGGTTCTCCCCGAAATAGGTTTAGGCCTAGCCTTGAACTATAACTCTTTGGAGGTAGAGCACTGAATACACAATGGCGGCGTCTAGCCGTACTGAGTGTAATCAAACTCCGAATGCCAAAGTAAGTTTGTTCAGGAGTCAGTGTATGGGTGATAACGCCCTTACGCGAGAGGAAAAGAATCCAGATCGCCAGCTAAGGTCCCTAAATATATGCTAAGTGGGAAAGGATGTGGAGTTGTCAAAACAGCTAGGAGGTTGGCTTAGAAGCAGCCACCCTTTAAAGAGTGCGTAATAGCTCACTAGTCGAGTGACACCGCGCCGAAGATGTACCGGGGCTAAGCATATTACCGAAGCTGCGAACTTTACTGTATGGTAAAGTGGTAGGGGAGCGTTCTAAGGGCGGAGAAGGCAGATCGTGAGGACTGTTGGAGCGCTTAGAAGTGAGAATGCCGGTATGAGTAGCGCAAGACGGGTGAGAATCCCGTCCACCGTTTGCCCAAGGTTTCCTGGGGAAGGTTCGTCCTCCCAGGGTAAGTCAGGACCTAAGGCCAGGCCGAAAGGCGTAGTCGATGGACAACAGGTTTATATTCCTGTACCACCTATATAACTGATGGAGTGACGAAGAAGGCTAAGAGGAGCCAGTTAATGGATTCTGGTCTAAACACAAAGGTTTGTATATTGGTAAATCCGTATACTGTATAACTGAAGTGTGATGGTGAAGGTAGCGTAATGCTACTGAAATCCTCTGACGCCAAGCTTCCAAGAAAAACTTCTAGGGTTAATTATATAGGTGCCTGTACCGAGAACCGACACAGGTGGGCAAGGAGAGTATCCTAAGGTGAGCGAGAGAACTATGGTTAAGGAACTCGGCAAAATGACCCCGTAACTTCGGGAGAAGGGGTGATCTAGAAATAGATCCGCAGTGAATAGGCCCAGGCGACTGTTTACCAAAAACACAGGTCTCTGCTAAGTCGTAAGACGATGTATAGGGGCTGACGCCTGCCCAGTGCTGGAAGGTTAAGAGGAGCGGTTAGCATTGACGTAAGTCGATATTGCGAAGCTGCAAATTGAAGCCCCAGTGAACGGCGGCCGTAACTATAACGGTCCTAAGGTAGCGAAATTCCTTGTCGGGTAAGTTCCGACCCGCACGAAAGGCGTAACGATCTGGGCACTGTCTCAACCATAGACTCGGTGAAATTTTAATACCTGTGAGAATGCAGGTTACCCGCGACAGGACGGGAAGACCCCGTGGAGCTTTACTATAGCTTGATATTGGGATTCGGTTTATTATGTAGAGTATAGGTGGGAGACTATGAAGCTAGAACGCCAGTTTTAGTGGAGTCAACGTTGGAATACCACCCTTAATAAACTGAATTTCTAACCTAGTACCGTGAAACCGGTACAGGGACAGTGTCTGGTAGGTAGTTTGACTGGGGCGGTCGCCTCCTAAAAAGTAACGGAGGCGTTCAAAGGTTCCCTCAGAATGGTTGGAAATCATTTGTAGAGTGCAAAGGTATAAGGGAGCTTGACTGCGAGACTTACAAGTCAAGCAGGTGCGAAAGCAGGACTTAGCGATCAGGCGATTCAGTATGGAATGGTCGTCGCTTAACGGATAAAAGTTACCCCGGGGATAACAGGCTGATACCACCCAATAGTTCATATAGACGGTGGTGTTTGGCACCTCGATGTCGGCTCGTCACATCCTGGAGGTGAAGTCGCTTCCAAGGGTTGGGCTGTTCGCCCATTAAAGTGGCACGCGAGCTGGGTTCAGAACGTCGTGAGACAGTTCGGTCCCTATCCGTCGTGGGCGCAGGAAAATTGAGGAGAGCTATTCCTAGTACGAGAGGACCGGAATGGACATACCTCTGGTGTATCTGTTGTCATGCCAATGGCAGTGCAGAGTAGCTATGTATGGAATGGATAACCGCTGAAAGCATCTAAGCGGGAAGCCAACTTCAAGATGAGTTTTCCCATTTTTTAAAAAGTAAGTTCCCAGAAAGACTATCTGGTTGATAGGTTAGAGGTGGAAGCATGGTGACATGTTGAGCTGACTAATACTAATAGAACGAGGATTTAATCCTATTATTTTTTAGAATAATTTGATAGATTACACATTATCTTAGTTTTCAGAGAATTATATATATAATTTATAATTAAATTGGTAACGATAGCAAAGTGGATACACCTGTTCCCATCCCGAACACAGAAGTTAAGCACTTTAACGCCGACAATAGTGTATGCGAAGATAGGTAGTTGCCAATTTTTTTTTGCTTTAAAATAGATAATCCTATTTTTTTTATTTGGTAATAAATATCTGATAAAAGCGAGCTACATATTGTTTTTATATAATAATTCTTATATAATTAATATGGTGATATAAATGGAATATAAAATTACAACTTATAATGAGAGAGAAACAATTGAAGTCGCGCAGAATTTAGAATCAGAGAAGTTCCCTAATATGATCATCTGTTTAGAAGGTGAGTTAGGTAGTGGCAAGACTATGTTTACAAAAGGTATTGCTAATGCTTTAGGAATAAAGGAAAATATTACATCTCCTACTTTTACTATAATTAAAGAGTACGAAGGAGAGTTACCCCTATATCATATGGATGTTTATCGTTTAAATGGTAACACTGATGGAATAGGAATAGAAGAATATTTTAATAAAAACGGTGTTGTTGTTATTGAATGGGCAGATACCATTAAACCTATTTTACCAAAAGAAAGAATCGATATTAGATTTAAAGTAATTGGTGAAAACAAAAGGGTTTTAGTTATTAGACCTTATGGTCAGAAATACGAAGATATTTGTGAGGTAATATTATGAAATATCTTTTTTTAGATACATCGTCTTTTAATGTTAACATTGCTATTATAATTGATAATGAAATTATCGAAAACTTTAGTATAACTAATAGTCCCAAGTTATCTGAAAATATTTTTGTTTATATAGAAGATATTTTTAAAAAAAGTAAAATTAAGATTAATGATATAGATAAAGTATTTGTAGTAAATGGTCCTGGTTCGTTTACTGGGGTAAGGGTAGGGGTTACTATTGCTAAAACAATAGCATGGTCATTAAAAATACCAATTATTACACTCTCAACTTTAGAATTATATGCTACAACTAAGGTTAGCGAGAAATATCTTATACCATTTATAAATGATAGAAATGGTTACTTATATGCAGGTATTTATGATAATGAGTTAAATAATCACATGATAGACAAATATTTACATATGTCTGAATTGTTAAAAGAAATACAAAATATTAAAGAGTGTGTGATGATTGGTTATGAAAAACTGGATACCACTATTGAAATTGTTGAACCTGAATTAGATATTTTGAAAATAATTAATAAATATGAAGATGATTATTCAGATGATGTTCATTTAGTAAAACCTAATTATTTAAAAATGATTGATGCTGAACGGAATTTGGAAAAAAATAATGATCAAAAAAATAACAATTGATGATATAAATATTGTAAATAAATTATTACAAAATATCGATGAGAATGAGATTGTTTCTAGTGATAGTTTAGAACATCCTTTTTTAAAATATATAGGATACGAAATAAATGATGAAATAGTTGCTATACTTAGGTATTCAGTAATATATGATCGAATGGAAATTGATTATATATATGTTATTCCTGAACAACAGAAAAAAGGAATTGGTACTAAATTACTAGAATATGTTATTGAAGAATCAACTAGTAAAAAAAAATTCAATATTACTTTAGAAGTTAGAAAAACTAATATTGCAGCAAGAAAGTTATATGAAAAAATGAACTTTAAAAAAATTTTAATAAGAAAAAATTATTATGGCAGTGAGGACGCTATTGTGTATATGAGAGGTGAGTATCATGAAGGATAAATATATTTTAGCTTTTGAAACTAGCTGTGATGAAACAAGTATTTCAATTATAAAAAATGGCTATAAAGAAATTGCAACTGTTGTTTTATCACAAATTGATATTCATGCTAAATTTGGTGGTGTTGTGCCGGAAACTGCAAGTCGTGCTCATATTGAAAACATTACTATTGTAATAGAGGAAGTCTTAGAAAAGGCAAAGATGAAAATAGAAGAAATTGATGCAATAGCAGTTACTTATGGCCCTGGATTGATTGGTTCTTTACTAATTGGTTTGGTTGCTGCTAAAACATTGTCTTATATTTACAATAAACCGCTAGTACCTGTTCATCACATCGCAGGACACATATATGCTAACAATTTAGTAAAGCCTCTAGAATTCCCCTTAATTGCACTGGTAGTAAGTGGTGGTCATACTGAATTGATTTTAATGGAAGATGAATATTCCTTTAAATATATAGGTGGAACGGTTGATGATGCTGTTGGGGAAGCCTATGATAAAGTAGCCCGGGTTCTAGGACTTAGTTATCCTGGAGGACCAGTTATTGATGAGTTGGCAACTACTGGTGTCGATATTTATAATTTACCATTGCCTATGGATGATTCCACATTTGATTTTAGTTTTAGTGGATTAAAAAGCGCAGTCATTAACTTAAATCATAATGAGAAACAAAGGGGTAATGAAATCAATAGCGCTAATTTAGCAACATCATTTCAAAATCGTGTGGTTGAGATATTAACAAAGAAAACAATGCGTGCCTTAAAAAAGTATGATGTTAATAATTTAGTTTTAGCTGGAGGGGTTGCAGCTAACCGTGGGCTACGGGAAAGGTTAACAGAACTATGTCGTGAAAATGAAATTGATTTAACTATTCCTGATATTAAATATTGTACTGATAATGCGGCTATGATAGGGGCTGCGGGATATTATGCATATAAATTAGGTCGTAGATTTGATGGTGTATTAAAGGCTAAACCAACAGATAAATTAAATTAAATTAAATTAAATGAAGTGGAGTGTGTTTTAAATGAAAGATTTATTAAATAACAAAAAAAGGACAAAGTTATATTGTTTTTCCCCAATGGTGATGATAGTGACATTTATAGTTGAAATAGTGCTTGCGATATATTCGTTTATTAAGAGTCGCGAAAATAAATCAGATGCTGCAATTGTTATAACGCTAGTGTTTTTAGCAATATTTCAATTATCAGAATATCAAATATGTGAAGATGAAAACTTATTATTATGGTCCCGTATTGGACTAGTTGCCATAACATTTTTACCTGTACTTGGAATTTATTTAATTACAAAATTAAATAAAAAATCCTATTTACTTCAAATAGGAACGGTTATAGCTATTGCTTTTGCAGTCTTATTTGCACTAGGACCTAATTCAGTAGAAAGTGCTACTTGTGGTGGTAACTATATAATTTTTGATGTTGATTCGTCAATAACAGGATTTTATGGTTATTATTATTTTGGTTTCTTATTATTAGGTATATGGGAGTCTTTAAAAGGTATAAAATCTGAAGAAAATAGAAAAAAAGTTAAATCAGCACTTAAGTGGTTAATCATTGGCTACCTATCATTTATTTTGCCAATGACCATTGTTTATGTTGTTATTCCAGCAACAAGAGTTGCAGTGGAGTCAATAATGTGTGGCTTTGCTATTGTATTTGCATTTATTCTTACCTTTAAAGTAGGGCCAATTTATTATGAATATGTCAAATTAGAATCTAAAAGCAAAAGAAATAAATTGTAATAAAAAAATTATAATTTTATAGATACTTTGTTATGATATTATTCTGGTTGTTTCTTACTAATATATAGGCACCGAAGTTTATTGTTTACATATAATATATTAAGAGATAAGATAAAAGAATCCGTAATGGATTCTTTTAAGATAGGATAATTATATTTATTTATCGCATTCTGTATAAACATTTACTTCTACACATTGGTTTTTATCTTTTTTGTCTTTACGACAAGGATCTTCCTTTACCCATGGATGCCCCTTATCGCACTGTGTATAAACATTTACTTTAACGCAGTAGTCATCCGTTTTTTTGTCTTTTTCAGGTTTTTTACCGTCTAGTTCAAAATCTTTTTCTTCCATCAAAACATACACCTCCTAACATATAATATGCGTGAATAATATTTGTTAAATAATAAATGCCTCAATATAATAATAATTGACAATAATTAACAATTATGTTATTATATCCAGCATGGAGGTGGCTCATGAAGCGTCAAACAAAGAATAAACTCAAATTATTTTCTTGTGGTGCATTAACTGGGGCTGTAGTATTATTATCGTCGACTGGATTTGTAAAGTATAAAATAGAGGAATATAAATTTAAAGATCAATTTTCAATACCAAGATTTGAAGAAAGTTTTAAAGATACTAAAATAGTAGAGCAATATACATTTGATTTCCATGGTCAACCAATGACCCTACAAGCGGATTCTTTTGATATTTACTCATTTGATAACGACGGCAATATAAGTATTAGTCATGGTAAAAAAGTTGAAGTTCCTATAGATAATCAGGATTATCTACTAGATGAATACATTACTGAACTTGAAGCAAAAGTCTATAAAGTACTAAAACTTAAAGATAAAATCAAAAATCAATATAGTGTTTATGTTGTCTTTAGTTGGATGGAAGATTTATACGAGGAGTATCTAAGTAGATCTCCGTTTGATACATTAGAAAATAGAAAAGAAGCTATTTATAAAACTTACTATGATTATATAATTTCAAACCAAGGTTATACTATGGGCGGATATAAATTTTCTGATTTAGAAGAAACTATCCAAAAGGATATTAAGAAATCATTTACTAATGTTAATTTCATGAAAGAAAAAGGAAGAATTAAAGAAGAAACTAAATTAACAGAATTTATTGAGGAACAAGGTAAAAGAATTAAATATGAATTATTTAGGAAAGGAAGAGAATAAAATCTTCCTTTTTTCATCAAAAATTAACAACTAAAAAGGAAAGGATAAACCTTTCCAGAATAACAGACTTATTTATTACAGCAATCTAAGAAGTTTCTAAAGCAGGTTTTATTTACTATAATTAATACTATGGCGTTAACAATGATTGCTAACGTTATACCTATAAAAGCCCCGATAATTACTGAAATTAAAATCCCACCAAAGAATAAACCAATAGTTAGACCTACTAAAGAACCTAAAAATAAGAAACCAAGATAAAACAATAAAGTTGGTAATATAAACCTATTTGTGCATTGATTCATGGAATCCCCCCCTCTAAGTTAATATATTACCGATAATAATATCAATGTAATTTCAATGACCTTATAATTACTTATATTAGTTTCTTATTGTGATAAGGATTAATGAATTAACTATTAGTCTTTGTTTTTAAAATCGTTATATTTATTTAAAATATCATCTTTTTCTAGAAAACAATTTAAATCATTAATCATATTTATTGTGTTTGAACTTAAAACATGTTCTATGAGTTCAGTTTCAATTAAGATATTTTCTTTAATTCCTAATAAAGTTAAAAATTTTTCTATTGTTATATGTCTTTTTAAAAGAAAGTCACCCATTTTTTGACCTTTCTTTGTTAATTTTATGACCCCGTATTTGGGATGATTTAAGAGCTCTAATTGCTCTAATTTTTGAATCATTTTTGTAACCGATGAGTTTCTAACATTTAATAATTTTGCTAATTCATTGGTCCTAATATAATCAATATCTAAATTATGGCGATAAATCATTTCTAAGTAGTCTTCCATAGCAGGAGTGATTTTTTTTTGACTGTTTTGCAATTCATATCCCCTTACTGTATGGAACTTTTCACTCATTAAATCATCTCATTTCCTTTTTATAATATTTTATGTTTAGTGATGAACATAATGATAATTTTATCATACTTTAATATAGGGCATATTTTCCCGGGACTAAATTAAGGAGATGTTTTATGTATAATAATATTCCCTTAACAGAATTAAGGATTAATGAAAAAGGTAAAATAAAAAAAATTACTGTCGATAATTCTATTAAAAGGAGATTACTAGATCTTGGTCTTATTGAAAATACTGAGATTGAGGTTTTACAAAAAAGTCCTTTTGGTGACCCTGTTGCATATTCAATAAGAGGTGCTGTTATTGCTCTTAGATCTGAAATTGCTTCAAACATTTTGATTGAAAGATTAATGGGATAGAGGGGATTATTTTATGGATTTAGTAAAAAGAACGACTAATGATATAGTCATTGCATTAGCGGGAAACCCCAATGTTGGTAAGAGTACAGTATTTAATAACTTGACAGGATTAAATCAACATACAGGTAATTGGCCTGGTAAAACTGTAACTGTTACGCAAGGTAGTTACACTTATGAAGAAACAAAATATATTTTGGTGGATTTACCTGGTACTTATTCATTAATGTCTAACTCTATTGATGAGGAAGTAGCCCGTGATTTTATATGTTTTGGCAATCCATTTGTGACAATAGTTGTAGTCGATGCTACTTGTTTGGAAAGAAATTTAAATTTGGTACTTCAAACCCTTGAAATTACTTCTAGCGTTGTGGTTTGTGTTAATTTAATGGATGAAGCTAAACGCAAAGGCATTGATATTAATTTAGAAAAACTTTCGTCAGAACTAGGTGTCCCAGTTGTTGGAACAAGTGCTAATAAAGGTATTGGAATGAAAGAGTTAATGAAAAAAGTCCAAGAAATAAACCTTAATAACGATATAAAATCTATAACTATAAAATACGAAGATATAATAGAAGATGAAATAAAAAAAGTATCATCAGAATTAAAAAACATAATAAATGATAAGACTATTACTAATTGGTTAACTCTAAAATTAATTGAAGGTAATAAATCATTTTTAGAATCATTTTTTAAATATTATAATGTTGATTTATTGAAACAAGACCGATTATTAGATATTATAAAAAGGAGTCGAAATAATTTGTTACTTAATGGAATAGATCAAAATAACTTGTGTGATAAATTGGTTTCAAGACTTATTCAATTATCGGAAACAATAAGTAATAAAGTTGTTTTTTTAAAAAACGAGGATTATAATTATAAAGATCGTAATATTGATAAGATTCTTACTTCAAAATTATTTGGTATTCCTGTAATGATTGTTTTACTAAGTTTGATTTTTTATATAACAATAATTGGGGCTAATTACCCATCATCACTTATTGCAAATGGCCTGTTTTTTATTGAAGATTATCTAACTGAATTTTTCTTGTGGATAAATGCGCCATCTTGGGTTCATGGAATTCTTGTTTTGGGAGTATACCGAACTCTTGCTTGGGTTGTTTCGGTGATGCTACCACCAATGGCTATTTTCTTTCCACTATTTACAATTCTTGAAGATTCAGGTTATTTACCTAGAATAGCATTTAATCTTGATAAACTATTTAAAAAATCTTGTGCTTGTGGTAAGCAAGCCTTAACTATGTGCATGGGATTTGGTTGTAATGCTGTAGGAGTAATAGGATGTCGAATAATTGATTCTCCTAGGGAAAGATTAATAGCAATTATTACAAATAATTTCGTACCATGTAATGGTAGATTTCCAACACTGATTGCAGTTATAACAATGTTTTTTGCAGGGTTTGTGGCAACTCCCTTTCGATCATTGGTTTCCACACTTTTATTAACTTCTATAATTGTTTTAGGGGTAATAATGACCTTGTTTATTTCTAAGGTTTTATCAAAAACAATTTTAAAGGGATTACCATCAAATTTTATTTTAGAGTTACCTCCGTATCGAAAACCACAAATTGCTAAGGTTATAATACGCTCTATTTTTGATCGAACTTTATTTGTTTTAAGTAGGGCAGTACTAATTGCCATTCCCGCAGGTTTGCTTATTTGGGTTATGGCTAATATTAATATTGGTAACATTAGTATTTTAACAAGGTGCGCTAATTTCTTAGATCCGTTTGCTACTCTTATAGGATTAGATGGGTATATTCTGATGGCTTTTATTTTAGGGTTTCCTGCCAATGAAATAGTTATACCTATTATTATTATGAGTTATACGGCATCAAGCAGCATGGTTGATATTGGCAATCTTGCAGAACTTAAAACCTTGTTTGTTAGTAATGGCTGGACTTGGTTAACAGCTATATGTGTAATGTTATTTTCGCTTATCCACTGGCCCTGCGGTACGACCTGTTTGACTATAAAAAAAGAAACTCAAAGTTGGAAATGGACTGCAATTTCTTTTTTGGTTCCAACAATCATAGGAATTGTTATATGTTTTACTATTACTACGATTGTTCGTTTTCTTGGATTAATCTAATTTGAAAATAATTTTATATGAATTTAAACTAATCAAATATGATTAGTTCTTTTCGCCATTATAATAAATAACAATTTATAAATATTTCATAATATAACCATAATTTTTAAATTCAATTATTTCAATAATTTGTAACATTATGGTATAATGAATATGTAAAAGGAATGATGAAGTATGAATATAAACAAAAAATTTAGAAAAATAACAAATCACTATAAGTCTTTAACAAAAATGATTAACAATCATTATTTTATTGGAATAATCAATGAGTGGATTGTTGATAATTATTATTTGTTAGCGGAAAGATTTGACAAGTTAAATAGGTTTAGAAAAAACAAAAAATTATATAAGTATACATATAAAAATGTAGATATGTATACTATTATTGGTGACATTTTAGAAACTAACCATTATCTTATAGATGAAAAAACAATTATTAAAGAATTAGACAATTATCAAAAAAAATTTGGATATGACTTAAGATATAAAGAACTAGATATTGTTCCTAATATTATTGAAACGATTTTAATTGGAATGGTTTCAAATATTTGTGAAAAAGAAGCAAAAAAACTAAAAGAACAAAAGAAAATTAATAAATTAATCATTAAACTTAAAATTGAATTGTTAAATAAAAATAAAATATCATTAAGCGATTATTTTGATGTGGATAATACTACTGAGTATTCAATATTATATCTAAATGAACATTTAAAAGAATTAGGTGATTACTCTAATTTGATTTTTAAGCAACTTGATGAACTATTAAACGAAAGAAATATGTCTATTAGAGACATTATTAATTCTGAGCATACTGATAATGTAGAAGTAAATATCGTTATTAAAAATATTTTTCAAACTTTGAATAATGTAAGTTTTATAGATAGGGATAAATTGTATGAAAAATTAAATGATATTGAGAGGGTTTTAAAAAAGGATAAATTTTATTCTCAAATGACTATTGAAACAAAGGAAAGATACCGTTCATATTTAAAAGAAAAATCAAAAAAAGGTAATTTAGATTTAGTAGAATTTTTAAATGATTCATTTGAAGATAGTAATAACATCAGCGCAAGCTTCAACAATAAAGATAATTATAAACTTAAGTTTGCTTTTTATTTAGGTATTATTTTAGTTCCAACTGTTGTGCTTAGTTATTACCTTTCAATATATTTAACAAGTTATAGATGGATAGGGTTTTTAATTTTACTTATACCATTTAGTGAAATAATTATTACTATAGTTCAAAAAATGTTTTTGACATTTTATAAACCACAAATTATTCCAAAACTGAATTTTTCGAAGGGAATTCCTGATGAATATAAAACAATGGTAGTTATTCCCACCATTATTAAAAATGAGAAAAGAATTGAACAAGTTTTTGAAAGTTTAGAAAAATATTACTTAGTTAATAAAACAAAAAATTTATATTTTACTTTACTAGGTGATTGTTTTGAAAACAAGTACGAAAATCATGAAAATGATCCTAAAATAGTTGCTTTTGGTTATAAAAGGGTTAAAGAATTAAATGATAAATACGGGGCTGATACATTTAATTTTATTTATCGAAGAAGAAAATATAATGAAGGTGAAGGTTCATGGTTAGGTTTTGAAAGAAAAAGAGGAGCTTTACTACATTTTAATGATCTATTACTTGGTAATTTAACTGAAAGTGAAAAACAAGATTATTTCAAAGGTCATACTTTTGATGATTTTAATCACAGAATTAAATATATAATAACTTTAGATGTTGATACTCAACTTGGCTTGGATGCTGCTTGGAAATTAGTTGGTGCAATGGCTCATCCTTTAAATAAACCTATTTTAAATGAGGCTAAAAACAAGGTAATTAAAGGTTATGGTATATTACAACCTAGACTTAGTACTGATGTTGAATCAAGTAATGAATCATTATTTTCTCAATTATACGCAGGTATTGGTGGCTTAGATCCATATAATTATATATTTCCATCTTTTTATCAAGATGTTTTTAATGAAGGTAGTTTTTGTGGAAAAGGGATATATGATTTAGAAGTAACAAATCAAGTATTAAAAAACAGATTTCCTCTTAATTTAATATTAAGTCATGATTTACTTGAAGGAAATTATTTAAGTTGCGGAAATATTGTCGATGTAGAACTTATTGATGATTTTCCTTCACAATTTTTAGTTGACGCATCTAGAAGATCAAGATGGGGAAGAGGAGATATGCAAATTGTAGGTTGGATACGCGGAAAGGTTAAAAATACTTTCGGTGAATATGAAAAAAATCCAATAACTGCACTAGGTAAATGGAAAATTTTTGATAACATAAGACGTGGTTTAGTCGATTTAAATTTAACGTTAATAATTTTAATTTCATTACTTAACTTTACTAACCATTCTATTTGGTGGTTTGGTTTTGTTATGTTAGTTTGTATATTTCCTTTAATTTCACAAATTATGGAATATTTAATGGTAAGTAGGAATTTATTCTCGTCATTAAAGTACTATAGTGTTGTAATGACTGGTGCTAAAGCTATAATTATAAAGTTTGTTGCTGTTTTTGCTGCAATTCCATATAATGCTAAGCTATATGTAACTTCATTTTCTAAAGCACTTTATCGTATGTTTATAAGTAAAAAACATTTACTTAATTGGATAACTGCAGATGATGCCGCTAAATTCGTTAAAACAAATTTAAGTAATACAATAAAACAATTTAGTTTAAATTATTTTCTAGCTCTTTTAATATTGATATATTCATTGCTTTTTGGGCAATTTACACTTATACATTTAACTGTTATTTTATTATTTATATTTGGTCCAATTATAATTTATTTAATAAGTCAACCACTTAATGATAAGAAAACTGAAATTGATGACGAAAATAAAAAATATTTAAATGATATTGCAGTTAAGACTTGGAACTTTTTCGAAGATCAATTAACAGAAGAAAATAATTACTTAATTCCAGATAATTATCAATTGAACCGTGATATTAAGGAAGATATTAAAACGTCACCAACAAATATAGGTATGTCATTAATATCAATCATTTCTGCCCATGAGTTAGAATTTATTGACTTAGAAAAATCTATTCACTTAATTAAAAATGTAATATGTAATGTTGATAAATTAAGTAAATGGCATGGTCATTTATACAATTGGTATAATATTAGAACAATGGAAGTTATGCAACCCCGTTTTATTTCTAGTGTTGATAGCGGTAACTTTGTTGCATCTTTAATGTCTGTGAAAGGTTATTTAAAGAAACATAACCAAATAGAACTTCTAAAAACAGTTGAGAGATTAATTAGCAAGACTGATTTTAAATGGTTATATACTGATTTAGATGTTCTAAGTATTGGTTATGATATTGACAAAGGTTATTTAGAACCGTTTAATTATAATAAATTTATGAGTGAAAGTAGAATTGGTAGTTATGTTGCTATTGCTAAAGGTGATATTCCTCTTAAACATTGGTTTAGTTTAGATAAAACTTTAATTGCTTATAAAAAACAAAAAGGATTATCATCTTGGTCTGGAACTAGTTTTGAATATTTTATGCCATTAATTTTTATGAAAAGTTATGAAAATACAATACTAGATGAAAGTTATCATTTCGCCCATTTCGCACAAGTAGATTTCATGAAAAACATTAATCCAAAGCATCCTTGGGGTATCTCTGAATCTGCTTATAACGAACTTGATGATGGACAAAACTATAAATATAAAGCATTTGGAATACCACAATTAAAATTAAAAGAAGAACCATTAAATCGTATTGTAGTATCTCCATATAGTTCTATTTTAGCAATTAGTTTATTTCCAAAGAATGTAATTAGCAATTTAAACAAATTTGATAAACTTTCAATGGAAGGTGAATATGGTTTTTATGAATCATATGATTTTTTCGATAATGTTCCTGTTAAAGCTTATTTTTCTCATCACCAAGGAATGATTTTAAGCAGTCTTGCTAATTTCTTAAAAGATGGTGCTATCCAAAAATATTTTAATAGCGACATTCAAAATCAAGCTATTGAAATTCTAAACAAGGAAAGAGTTCAACTTCGTCCGTATATTGATTTTAAAATTCAAAAGTATAAGAAATATACATACAAAAAAGAACCTTTTGTTAATGATATTAGAGTGTTTAGACATATGTCAATTCTTCCAGAGTTGTCAGTTTTATCTAACTCTAAATATAGTGTAATAATCAATGATCAAGGAATTGGTTATAGTAAATACAGAACAATTCAACTAAACAGATATCGTAAGGTTACTGAACAGGACTATGGATTATTCATGTATGTTAAGGATCTTCATAGCAAAAGAGTATGGTCAAATACTTATGCGCCATCTAAGGTCAAACCTAATAATTACGAAATTGTGTTTGCTTTAGATAAGGTAAAATTTGTAAGAACTGATAAAGATGTTATAACAACAACTGAAATTGTTGTTACGAGATCACATAATGCTGAAATAAGAAAAATTACTTTTAAAAATAATAGCAACAAGGATAAATATTTAGAATTAACTTCATACACCGAGCCAATTCTTTGTCAAAGTATTGAGGATATTAGTCATCCAGCTTTCAATAATTTATTTGTTTATAGTGAATATGACGAAGAAACGAATTCAATTATTGTTAATAGAAAATTAAGGGATTCAAAAAATCAATATTACATGATTAACAGATTATTAATTGATGAGCCAGTAAATGAATTTGAGTATGAAACTAATCGTTCTAATTTTATTGGAAGAGGACACACTGCCGCTAAACCGAAAGGTCTTAATCAAAAACTTAGAAATTATGTGGGTACTGTGTTAGATCCAATTATTAGTTTAAGAAATACTGTGAAAGTTCCTAAAAATAAAGAAACAACAGTTTACTTAATTAGTGGTTTTGGAAAATCAAAAAAACAAGTATTAGATATTGTTAATACTTATTCTAATAAACAAACTATTATTGAAAAAGGATTTGAAGAAGCAACAATTATGAGTAATATTACTAGTAAGATGGTTAATATTACAGTTAATGATATGAGATTATATAATACCATGCTTAATTACCTGCTACAAACTAGATATATAACTATTAACGAAGAGGTCTTTAATAATTTAAGAAATAATACTCTTAATCAACGAAACTTATGGACTTTTGGTATTTCAGGAGATCGTCCTATTATATTATTAAATGTTCAAGACTTAGAAGATTTAAGTTTAATTAAAGAATTGCTTCATGCCTTTGAATATTATAAGAGTAAATCAGTATTAATTGATTTAGTTGTTATTAATAGTCCAATTTCAGAACATGCGAAGATTATCTCAAAAGAAATTGAAGATGAGAAATATCACATGTATGCTTTAAATAGTTTCTTTAAAATACCTGGTGATATTCATGTTTTAGATAGGGACTCTATTAATGAAGAAGAATACAATTTATTAAGAACAGTATCACGATTAACTATCGATGGGAAACAACATAAGTCATTACAAGAATATATCAATGTTTTACAAAGATTAAATACCGTTAATATTAAAAAAATAGAAATAGAAAATCATAATTCACCAGTTGTTTATGATAAAAGTCAAATTAAATACTTTAATGAATATGGTGGATTTATTAATAATGGTAAGGAGTATTTAATTACTAATCAAAATACGCCTCACGCTTGGAGTAATGTTATTTCTAATAAAAACTTCGGTACCATTATTACTAATAATAACTGTGGATTTACTTATGCTTTAAATAGCCAAGAATATAAATTAACTTCTTGGTCTAATGATGTTTTAATAAGAGATTCTTCGGAAGGTTTTAAAATAAATGATATTGGTATTAACTTTAACTTAGTTAAACATGGATTTGGTTATAGTCAGTTTAGTGGTAATCTAAAAAAACTTGATATTAAATTAACTCAATTTGTTGCAACAGAGGATAATGTAAAATTATATAAAATAGAACTAAAAAATAATTCAGCAAGAAAACAAAAAGTCGCGCTTAAATTTTGGATAAATCCTAATTTAGGATTTACTGAAGAAAAAACTAGTAGATATTTACTTAGTGATTTTAATGAGGAAGATAATTTCTTGAGTATTAGAAATGTTTATAGTCAAAATTTTAGTAATATTTATACATTTATGTCAAGTAATTTAAAGATAGACAATGTGCTTAATAATAATCTTTTGTTTAAAGAAATAGAAGTAAGTTTTTATCTGGATGAAAAAGAGGAACGAGAATTATCATTCATGCTGGGTGCAACTACATCTGATAACCTCCAACCTTTAGTTAAAAAATATAGCGACGTTAACGTTGTTAATAAAGAATTTGATAAAGTTGTATCAAATTGGAATGAACGTCTTACCAAAGTACAAGTTAAAACACCAGATGATAGTTTTAATTACATGGTAAATGGATGGGCCTTATATCAATCGATGGCTTCAAGAATACAAGCCAAAGCAGGATATTATCAAGTTGGTGGAGCTTTTGGTTATCGTGATCAATTGCAAGATTCTATGAACATCTGTAGTGTTGAACCTAGTATAACTAGGGAACAAATAATAATAAATGCTAAACATCAGTTTGCAGAAGGAGATGTGTTACATTGGTGGCATGTATCTTCAAATTCTGGACTAAGGTCATTATATAAAGATGATTTTCTATGGTTAGTTTATGCTACATCAGAATACATTAATATAACTGAAGATATGAGTATTTTAGATGAATTAATACCTTTTGTTGAAGGTTCTTCCCTTGAACCTGGTGAACATGAGAAACTAATTGATTACAGGTTTAGTGAGGAATCAGTTTCTTTATATGAACACTGTAAACTATCAATTCATAAAGCGATGAATGAATTAGGTGAAAATGGATTACCACTTATGGGTGGCGGTGACTGGAATGACGGTATGAATAAAATTGGTATTGAGGGTAAAGGGACAAGCGTTTGGTTAGGTTTCTTCTTATACATGATGGTTGAAAAATTTATTAATATAACCAAAAAGTATAATGATAAAATATCAGTTTCAGAATACTTAGATTTTAATAAAAAATTGAAAGGTAATTTAAGAAAAAATGCGTGGGATGGTCATCATTACGTAAGAGCGTTCTTTGATAATGAAAACGTTGTTGGATCACATGTTAATGAGGAATGTTCAATCGATTTAATATCACAAAGTTTTGCTATTTTATCAGGTGTTGCAGATAATAAACAAAACAAAATAATTGTTGATGCTGTTGAAAAGGAACTTGTTGATAAAGACTTGCGTATTATTAAATTATTAACTCCGGCTTTTAAAAACAATAAGGATTATCCGGGTTATATTATGGATTACCCTAAAGGTATTCGGGAAAATGGTGGACAGTATACACATGCGACTGCATGGTATATCATGGCTTTACTTAAATTAAATAAACCTGATTTAGCATATAAACATTACCAAATGATTAATCCAATTAATAGAACTTTAACTCCCGATGATGTTTTAAAATACAAAGTTGAGCCTTATGTCTTTGCTGCTGATGTTTATAGCAATGAACAATTTAAAGCGCAAGGTGGATGGACTTGGTATACAGGAACTAGCGCTTGGTTTTATAAAGTAGCACTTGTAGATATTTTAGGTTTCAGTTTAAGAGGGAATAAACTATATATAAAACCCAATGTATCAAAATCTTGGGATAAATATTCTATCACATATAAATATAAAGAAACTATATACGAAATAGAAGTTTTATTAAATAATCCTAATGATGAAATTATACTTGATAATGAAGTTATAAAAACAGATTTTATTGAACTTGAAGATGATAAAAAGATACACAAGGTAGTGGTAAAAGTAGGTGAAAAGAATGATAACATTTGATTTTGTTTCCTATATGAAAGAATTTTCTAATCTAGATAATTATGATTCTAAAATAGAAAAGATAAAATATAAATTAAAGACTGAAGATATGACTGATTGGTATGATTTAAATAAAAGTATTACTGAAGATGTTATAAATGATATTTTAGATACAAGTGATTATATAAAAGATAATTGTGATGTGTTTATTATAATTGGCACAGGAGGATCAGTTTTAGGGGCGAAGGGTATCATTGATGCCTTTAAGCCATATTTCAAAAATAATAATCCTGAAATAATTTTTATTGGAACTTCACTTTCATCGACTTATTTAAGTGACTTAATTGATTATATTAAAGATAAAGAAGTTATTATTAATGTTATTTCTAAATCAGGAACAACACTTGAAACAAACTTATACTTTGATTACTTATATAAAGAATTAACGAAAAAGTATGAGAGTGATGAACTCAATAAAAGAATAATTGTTACGACAGATGATAAAGAAGGTAAACTTCGTGAATTAGTTAATAAAGAAGGATATAAATCATTTGTTCTTCCAAGTAATATAGGTGGCAGATATTCAACTTTAACTGTAGTTGGTTTATTACCGGTTGCCGTTTTTGGACTTAATATTTATGAGTTTATAGAAGGTGCTAAAGGATTAAATAAGGATATGGCTTTTAGTCATGCAATTATTAGGGATGCTTTATACCGTGAAGGTAAACTAGTTGAATCATTTACGGCTTATGAACCTAAATTATTATCTCTTTTAGAACTGGCTAAACAATTATTTGCGGAGACACAAGGTAAAGAAAATAAAGGTATTTTACCTGTTGCATCAATTAATACAGCTGACCTACATTCTCTAGGACAATTCTATCAAGAAGGAGCCCAAATTTTGTTTGAAACAGTTATCAACATTAATAAAACAAAAGATATTTATATTGAAAAATATGATAAAAATTTGGATGAATTAAATATGATGATTTCCAATCAAGTTGCCAAGTCACATGTGAAAAACACAACTTACAGTAATTTTATAACAATGAATGAATTAACTCCTTATAATATAGGTCAATTAATCTACTTCCTAGAAATATCAGCTGCTACTGGGGCTTATCTATTAAATCTTAATCCTTTTAATCAACCAGGTGTTAATGAATATAAAACTTTAGTTAACAAGGAGCTTTTAAATGAAAACAAATAATTTGAATCCTTTAATGTTTAGAGCTTATGATATAAGAGGAATTTATCCAGATGATATAAATGAAGATAATGCCTTTGTTATTGGCAAAAGTTTTGGAACTTATATTAGTAAAATGGGCAAAAAGGAAGCTTTAGTTGGTTACGATAATAGATTATCTTCACCATTATTAAGTAAATCTTTAGTAAAAGGAATTACAAGTACTGGAATTAATGTCGTTAACCTGGGACTTGTAACTACTTCAATGTATTACTATGCTAGATATCACTTAGATATCTGGTCTGGAATTATGATCACAGCTAGCCATAATCCTAGTAATCATAACGGTTTTAAAATGTCTTTTACAAATGAGGGAAATGCTCTTGGTCAAGAAATAAAAGACTTTTATAATTTTACTGTAGAAGGTCAATTTATTGCTGGAGAAGGTCTTGAAAAAACTTGTAATATAAAAGATGAATATGTTGAATTGTTTAAAAAATCATTAAATTTTGGAGATAAATTAATGAAGGTTGTAGTAGATTGCGGAAATGGGACTACAGCTATTGTTATTAAAGAAATCCTTGATTCATTACCTATAGAATATGAATTATTGTATGCAGTTAGTGACCCAACATTCCCAAATCATCATCCCGATCCATCAGTTGTGGAAAACTTAAAGGATTTGCAAGATAAAGTAGTAGAATTAAACTATGATCTTGGTCTAGCATTAGATGCAGATGGGGACCGTATTGGAATAGTTGATCATTTAGGTAATATTATAAATAGTGATTTATATATGATTATAATGTATCGTTTTTTACAAAATCACATTATTAACAAAACCGCACTTTATGATGTTAAATGCTCAAAAGCCTTGTCTGATGAATTAACTAAACTTGGATATAATCAAATAATGAATCGTACAGGTAATTCTTATATTTATAGGAGATTACATGAAGAAAAACTTGAGTTTGGTGGGGAATATTCTGGTCATATTTTATTTAATGATAGATTTCCAGGATTTGATGATGGTATTTATGCTGGTCTTAGAATGGCAGAAGTGATGTCCATTACTAATCAAAATATTCCTGAATTACTAGAAGGTATTAATCATTACTATTCAACAGACGAAATTAAAATATCAGTTAGTGATGAACAAAAATTTGTGATTATGGAAAAGATAAAGGAATTTATCAAACAAAAAAATTATAATTTTCATGAAATAGATGGTATTAGAGTTGAAATGGATGATTATTGGTTCCTTGTTAGGGTTTCTAATACGACACCTCATCTAACTTTAAGATTTGAAGCTATAAGTGAAGAATTATTAGAAAAAATTAAGACTGACTATATGATTGTTGTCACTAATATAATAAATTCAAATATTTAATTAAAATAAAACTAATCATTTTTGATTAGTTTTATTTCTATATAATAAACTATGTAATACATAATTGCAGATACTATTGCTAAAATTACAATTCCAGTTATTACTAAATCTAGATTAAACACTTGTGAACCATACATTATTAAATATCCAATTCCTTTTTTTGATACTAAAAATTCTCCTGTAATAACTCCTATTAAAGACATACTTACATTGATTTTTAAGGCACTTATAATATTATTAAAACTGCTTGGTAAAACAAGTTTAAAGAATGTTTGAAACTTAGTGGCCCCTAATGATTTCATTAATCTAATTTTGCTTGAATCTGTTTTATTAAAACCATTTAACACATTAATAATTGTAACAATTACTGAAATAAGTAAAGCCATAACAATAATTGATGATGTTTTAGCACCTATCCAGATTATAATAATTGGGCCTAGTGCGACTTTTGGGATACTATTTAAAATAATTAAATAAGGATCTAAAACTCTAGAAATAAATTTATTCCACCATAAAATGGTTGCTATTATAATTCCTATTAATGTTGCTAGCGAAAAACTAATTACTGTTTCGTATATGGTTGTAAAAATATGTTGAAACAAATTATTTGTTTGATATAAATTAATGGTTGTTTTTAAAACTCTAATTGGGCTAGATGTTACAAAAGTGTTAATTAAATTATAATTAGCTAATATTTGCCAAAGTCCAATAAATAATATTATTAAAAATACTTGTATAGATAAAATGATAATTTTATCTATTTTTATTTTTTTTAAATATTTTATATGTTCTTTGCTATACATGGTAATCAATCTCTTTCCATATTAAGTCATAATAGTATGCAAATTCTTTTGCTTTTCTATTTTCAATAGGTGTTGATTTATTACTTAATTCGATATTATGAATACTTTTAACAGTACCTGGTCTACTAGTTAGAACAATGATTCTATCTGCCATACTTATGGCCTCACTTATATCATGAGTAACCATTATAACACTTTTACCTTCTTTTTTTATAATATTATAAACATCATCAGAAACAGCTAGTCTAGTTTGATAATCTAGTGCTGAAAAGGGTTCATCTAATAAAAGTATATCTGGTTTAGTAGCTAAAGTTCTAATTAAAGCAGCCCTTTGCCTCATACCTCCTGATAAACTACTGGGGTAATTATTTATGAAATCCCCTAGTCCGTAAGTATTTAATAAATTTAAAACATATTGTTTATTTTCTTTTGTTAATTCATTTTTTATTTCTAAACCAAGTAAGCAATTTTCCATTATGGTGCGCCAATTAAAGAGGCTATCTTGTTGCAACATGTAACCAATGGTAGAATTATTATTAAATCTTATTGTTCCTTCCGAAATATCTTCTAATCCACATAGTATTGATAAAATAGTTGATTTGCCGCATCCACTTGGACCGACAATTGATACAAATTCCCCTTCATACAAATTAAAAGAAAAATTATCGATAGCTAGTATTTCACCTTGCTTAGTATGATAAATTTTCTTTAAGTTTTCAATATTTAATATTTTATTCATTATTTTTTATAGTAAAACTTGTATCAACTAATTTATTATATGGGGCCTTTTTATTTAACTCACCAGCAGATTCCATGATTGTTTGTACGTGGTTAAAGTCAGCTTCCATAATTTCAGTTGTAGTGTACCAAGAATCAATACCTTTATATCTATTGACAACCTTTGTAACATCATTGATGGAAGTATCTGGGAAATAATCAACAATGTTTTTGGCAATCTCTTCAGCGGTGTTATTATGAACATAATCTAAACCTCTTTGAATTGCTTTAGTGAATCCCTCAATAATTTTAGGATTATTTTCTATATAACTTTTTCTTGCATTATATGCAGTATACGGAACAACTCCTCCAATTACACCAACAGACTCAACAACATACCCATAGCCTTGTTTTTCAATTTGTAGGGCTAGAGGTTCAAATAGTGTAACAAAGTCCCCGTTGCCCCCTATAAACGATCCTGCCATGGCTGCAAAGGCAATACTTGTATCAATGTTAACATCAGTTTTAGGATCTATGCCATTTTTTTTAAGTCCCCATTCAAAGGTCATTTCAGGCATCCCCCCCTTGCGTCCGCCTATAACATCTTTTCCTATTAAATCAGTTAATTTAAAATTTTCTATTTTTTCTCTTGATACAATAAAACTACCATCCCTTTTTGTTAAACCAGCAAAGTTAACCAAATAATCAGTTTCTCCCTCGTTGTAAATATAAATAGATGCTTCACTACCACAAAAACCAATATTAACATCATTTGATAAAACTGCAGCAGCAACTTTATCTGCTCCTGGAACTAAAATAAGTTCGACATCTAAACCCTCATCTTCAAAATATCCTAATGAATGCGCGATGTATTGTGGTGCATAAAAGATACTATGTGTGACTTCAGCGACTTTTATTTTAGTTAAGTTTTTATCGCTATCTTTAAATGTGAAAAGTACACCTGTACCAATTAAAACAACTAAAACTATAGATGAAATAATTTTTTTCAAAATAATTCTCCTCTCTTTATTTCATAGTTATTATATTCGTTAATCAAGTGGTTGTGATAATGATGTAGACCATTAATAGTCAAATACGGTTATTGATTTTTAAATTTAAAATAAACTGATTATTGTATAATTTATCATTAATAAACAAATAATAATATTAATATTAAAATATTTGGGGGTGATAAATTGTTCGGTTTTAATAAAAAGAAAAACAAAGTGGAAATTGACTCTAGAATATCTGGTTTAAATCGTAGTTTAAGTGACTATAAATTATCAAATAAAATAGAAGAAAATATTAAAATGATGAAGGAAATATTTAAAGATAATGATAACTTGAAGATTCGAAAGGTTATAAACAGTTCTAATCCCAAATTTTTTTGTTATATTGCCTTTTTTAATGGAATGGTAGATTCTAAAATTATTAATGATAGCATTATCAAACCTTTTACAATTTCTAATCTTACTGACAAAGATAATAATATAACCAAAATATCAAATCAAGTTATATATATTAATGAATTAAAAGAAAGTGAAGATTTGGGGAAAATGGTTGAAGGTATCGCATCTGGTGATACATTAATGTTTTTGGACAACGAAAAAAAGGTGCTTATTTTAAATACTAAAGGATTTGAGCATCGTGCAATTAGTGAGCCAGAGAGCGAAAAGATTCTAGTTGGACCTCGTGAAGGATTTACAGAATCATTAATTGTAAATACTGTTATGATTCAACGAAAAATAAGAACTAATCAACTTAAAATAAAATATATGGGAATAGGAAGAACAACAAATACCCATGTTGCGGTTTGTTATATTGAAAGTGTTGTTAATAGAGATGTTTTAAATGAATTATTAACTAGACTCGAAGGAATAGACATTGATGCTATATTAGATAATAATTATATAGCTGAATTAATTGGTGGAAAAGGATATTCTCCATTTAAAAGGATGAGGTCTACTGAACGGCCTGATGCTGTAGTAGGAAAACTACTTGAAGGGAGAGTTGCAGTATTAATAGATGGTTCTCCCGTTGTTGTAACTGTGCCTCATCTATTTATTGAAAATTTTCAAAGTCCCGAAGATTATTATGTGAATGCTGATTATGCTTCTATATCTAGAATAATAAGAATAATTGGTTATTTTATAACTATATGTACACCATCCCTTTATATTGCCATAGAAGCCTTTCACCATGAAATGATTCCAACACCACTATTTATCAATATTGCTATGGAGCGGCAAAGCGCCCCTTTACCAGCTGGTTTAGAAATGTTTGTTATGTTATTCGTCTTTGAATTATTAAAAGAAACGGGTATTAGAATGCCAGGCAATATAGGAGATGCTCTTAGTATTGTTGGGGCATTAGTTATTGGACAAGCTGCTGTTGAAGCAGAACTTGTTGCAGCATCAATGATTATTGTGATTGGAATAACGGGAATTGCTGGCCTATTAACCCCTAAACTAGATTCTTCTGTCTTATTATATAGATTTTTAATTTTATTTTTTACTATTTTGATTGGTTTTTTAGGTTTTATAATAGGGTTATCAATACTAGTTATTAATATATTAAATCAAGAATCATTTGGGGTTTTGCAGGTTGAAAGAATCGATAGTATCAAACCCCAAGATATAAAAGATAAATTTATTAGACGAGGATGGAAGAATATGATTAATAGGCCTGGATACTTGACTAATAACGAGATTAGAAAAAAAGAAAATGGGTGAAAATAATGAAAAAAAAGATATTAATTATATTGGTGATAATATCAACATTATTTTTAACTGGATGCTGGAACTATGTTGGAATAGATGAATTTACTATTGTTGCTGGTATTGCAATTGATAAAAAGGACGAAGAAAATTATTTATTAACTTTTGAAATTATTGATTTATCAAATTCTAACAAAGAAACAGGAGTTGTTACTAAATTAATACAATCTACTGGTAAAACCATTTTTGATGCAATTTGGGATGCTAGAGCAACTGCATCCAATAAATTGTATTTTGGTGATGCTATGATAATAATAATTAATAATGAAGTTGCAAGAAATGATGGAATATCTGACTTTATGAATTTTTTTATAAGAGATGGAGAGATTAGAGAAACAACGATTGTTTTGATATCTAAAGAAGAAAGTGCAGCAGAGTTACTTAAAACAAAAGGTGTTACTCAAAATATTATCTCATTTAAAATAATGGATATAATTTCTGATAGTAAAGCGATTAATTTATATATTAAAGGTATTGAGTTATATAATGTTATAAATATATTAAAGGGGCAGGGTGTAGAACTTGTGTTACCAGTTTTTAAAAAGGTTATATCTAATGAAAATGAAGTTGTTCGTTTAGATGGAATGGCCACTTTTAAAGATGACAAATTAGATGGATTTTTGTCATTTGAAGAAGTAAAGTACTTTCTTTTTGGAATAGATGAAATAGGGAGTGGAATATTAACTTTTAGTACAGAAGGGGAAGATAATCATAATGTAACTATTGAAATAAAAAAAAGTAACACTAAAATAGACTATGTTAAAGAGGATACTAAAATAAAATATACTTTAAAAATTGAAGTCGAAGGTTTTCTTAGTGAATTTAATCATCAAGAAAAATTACTTAATTCAAAAAAAATTGAGGAATTAGAAAAGATTGCTGCTAAAAATTTGAAATCTAGAATTGAAAAAGTAATTAGCGATATTCAAAAAGAAGGCAGTTATGATATTCTTAGACTAGGTAATCTTATCTATAGAAAAGACCCAAAATTATGGAATGAATTAAAGAAGGATTGGAATAATAATTTTTCTACTTTAGATATTAAAATTGATTGTAAAGTAGATATAAAAAACACAGCTTTTTTTAGATAATGAGGTGAATAAGATGGTTCTTGTTATAGTTATTATTTCGTATATTTTTATAATCGGTTTTGATTATATTCCTCTTATTAAGAGCCAAAATAAAAAGGAAACTATTATATACAGCACTTTGTTAGCATTAAGTTTTGTAACACTTGTTTTAGTTGTGATTGGAGTAAAACTACCATCACCTACTAAATTAATAGAATATTTATTGAAATCTATAATTAAAACTTAGAAGAGGTGAATAACATTGAATACAGAAATAATTTCTAAAAAACTAATGATTGCGACGATGACATGCTTTGTTCTTGGAAGTTCAATTGTATCAGGTGGAAGTACTGTTTTAATTCAAGATTCGTGGGTTAGTGTAATAACTGGAGCATTGCTAGCAATACCTATGGTTCTTGTTTATGCCAGAATAGTGAAACTGTATCCAAAAAAAGATATATATGAAGTTTTCTTAGAATTGTTTGGAAAAATTGGTGGCAGAATTTTCATTGTTATGTTTACCTGGTATGCTTGGCATCTAGGTGCTTTAGTTTTAAGAGATTTTTCTGAGTATATCCAATCTACAGTAAAACAAGACACGCCACAAGTTATTGTTATGTTATCAATTATAGTTGTAGCAGTTTATTTAGTTAGAAGTGGTATGAGAACAATAGGTAGGTGGTCGATAATTGTACTGGTTGTTATTTTATTGGTTGTAATAACTACTATTATATTAGGAGTTAATAATGGCAGAATAGAAAATTTATATCCGTTATTTAACCATAAACCACTTGAATTTTTATCAGATGCGTTCTTAATGTTTTCATTTCCTTATGCTGAAACTGTATTGTTTTTAACTGTTTCTAATTCATTAAAAAAAGATGAAAGCCCTTATAGGGTATTTATATATGGAATAGCGTTTGGTGCCACAATATTACTCTTTGTCAGTTTAAGAAATATTGTCTTATTAGGGCAAGAAATGGTTCGTTCTTCTTTATTTCCATCTTTTGTAGCAATAAGAATCATTGGTCTTGGTAAATTTTTAACTAAAATTGAAGGAATAGTTATGATCAACTTTATACTCCTTGGTATTGCTAAAATAACTATTACACTTTTAGCTGCCACCAAAGGTGTAGCAAGTTTATTCAATATTAGGAATTATAAAGATTTCACCATACCTATTGCAATTCTAATGGTAGTACTTGGAATGATTGTTTATGATAATATCATTAATTTAGTTGATTTTCTAATTATTTATCCGATTTATGCAATTCCATTTCAAATTGTAATTCCTTTGGTTGTCTGGATTTTTGCAGAAATTAAATTTAGGAAAACTAAAATTAAGAAAAAGGGTGTGAATGCAGTATTGATTAAAAATAGTAAGGTGTATTATAAAGTTGTAAGTGATTTAAAGATATAAGAAAAACATATAAATTGTTATATGTTTTTCTATGTTACTTTATTATAAATTGAATCTTTACATTTTACAAAAAAAGTGTTATTATAACTTCACTTGAGGGATAAATTAGTACTAGATTACTAATAATAAAACATATATTTGTGGGGTGATAAAATGTCAGAACGAGATATTGATAAAGCAATTAACGAATCAATTGCAAATGTAGAAACTGAAAATACTTATCATATAGATGAGGAAATAAAAGAAATAAAAGACTCAATAAGAGAAAATAAGAATCCTAATAAAGTTCTAAAAAATTTAGTTGACCTTCATAATCAAAAAGGAAGAAAAGAACAAAATGATAAACGCACAAGATAAATATGAAAAAATAATCAATTTTGAGTCTTTATATTGTTATCCAGGAACAAATGTTTTAATAAATAAGTTGGGAATAATGGATAAAAAGTTATTAGAAGATGTTGAGCGTGGTTATTCAACTTATAAGTTATCCAAAATATATTTAAAGGAGTTTACTGGGAATTTTGATATTAATCATTATTTAGATATTCATAAATACATTTTTGAAGATTTGTATGATTTTGCAGGCGAAATCAGAAATGAAAATATCAATAAAAGTGGTATACCTTTTTGTAGACCAGAGTTTATTGGTAAATATTTGAAGTGTAATTTACTACAAATGAAAAAAGATTTAAAAATGGTAACTGATGAGGATTCCCTATTAAATTATTTAGCGCATTATTATGGTGAAATTGATATTATTCATCCCTTTAGGGAAGGAAATGGAAGAGTTCAAAGGGAATTCTTTAGGCAATATCTTCAATATATTAATAAAAAAACTAACTTTAAAGATTACAAATTAGAATACAGTAGATGGACTAAAGAAGATAAAAAAAACCTTATTGAAGGCTGTATAATAAGTGCGAAAATAGGAGATACTAGTTTATTAAAACATGTTTTAAGCAAATCACTAGTAAAAGTAAATGAGCAAGAAATAAGTAAACAACGATGAAGCACTTTCCGTATTAAAATTGTATATAGGCGATCTAATAGTTCATACTAAAAATAAGGGACTTATAATTTAAGTCCTTTTGTGTTATTATTAATATATATAATAAGTAGGTGAATTACATAATGACTGACAATGAAAAAATTTTTTTAATAACAAAATACGAACAGGAGTTTTCCGATAATTCATATTATGGTGATTTGACCAAGACAACTTCATACACATATATTAAAGGTGTCATTCCAATTTTATTATCCGCGCCTCATACTGTTAATCATTTTACTAATGGAAATAAGAAAAAGGCTGAATTATTAACAGGAGGTTTAGTAAAATTACTGCACCAATTAACGGGTTGTCATATCATATATAAAAATAAAAATGATGGTTATAATTTTAATAATGATGGTTCTGGATTTGCAACTACATATAAAAATAAAATAATTGAAATTATCAATGATGAAGAAATTGAACTTTTTTTTGATATCCACGGTATGGCGGAAGATAGATATTTAGATATTGATTTAGGTACAGATTATGGGGATAATTTAAATAATTTTAAATTGATTCCAGAAACAATAAAATTATTTTTCGAAGAACAAGGAATTATGAATGTTGGATTTAATCAACTTTTTCCAGCTAGTTTCCAGAGAACAGTAACTAAAACGACTTCAACTTTAACCAAAATTCCTGCAGTTCAAATTGAAATAAATAGAATATATCGAGATGTAGATTATCCTCAAAATCTTATTAAGTTAATAACTTCCTTTGAAAATCTTATTTCCTTTTTTAAACAATCTAACTGGGTAGAAAATAAAAGAAAATTATTAGAAGATAGCAAGATAACAGACTTATAATTTAAGTCTTTTTATGTTATCATTAAGTGGGTGATAAAATGAATCTAGACAATTTAAATGAACAACAAAAAAAAGCAGTAATAACTACCGAAGGTCCGTTACTGGTTCTCGCTGGAGCTGGTAGTGGTAAAACTAAAGTGCTAACAACAAGAATTGCATATTTAATTCAAGAAAAGCAAGTTGATGCAGGTTCCATTTTAGCCATCACATTTACTAATAAAGCAGCAAAAGAAATGAAGGAAAGGGTTATAAACATTCTAGGGCAAAGTGCTTATGAAATTCAAATATCAACTTTCCATTCTTTTGGTTTATCAATTATTAGAGAACATTATGATAAATTAGGTTACAAGAAAAACTTTACTATTTTAGATAGCGACGATTCTTTAACAATGATAAAAAAAATAATGAGAGATTTAAATATAGATCCCAAAGTTTATAATCCTCGGGCTATTAGGGGTATTATTAGTAGTAATAAAAATGAATTAATTGATTCTTCTGGATATGAGAAGTTTGTAAACACTGAATTTGATAAAAAAACTGTAGAAATATTTAATAAATATGAAAAAAGATTGTTTGATGGCAATTCTTTAGATTTTGATGATTTATTAATGCTTCCATTAGTTTTATTTAAAAAACATCCTGATGTATTAAAAAAATATCAAGAAAAATATAAATATATTCTAATTGATGAATATCAAGATACTAATGAGGTTCAATATTTATTGACTAAAATGATAAGTGCTAAATATCAAAATATATGTGTTGTTGGTGATGAATCACAATCTATTTATTCATTTAGGGGGGCGAATTACAGGAATATATTGAATTTCGAAAAAGATTACAAAAATTCTGAAGTTATATTACTTGAAAAGAACTATCGTTCAACTCAAAATATTTTGAATGTTGCTAATGATATAATTAAAAATAATACTCAAAAGAAAGATAAAAATCTTTGGACTGATAATGAGGTTGGATCAAAAGTAACATATCACCAATCATATAATGAGAGAGATGAAGCTGAATACGTAGTTGAAAATGTCAGTGAATTAGTATCTTCTGGAATTCAAGGCAAGGATATTGCTGTTTTATATAGAACTAATGCTCAATCAAGAATATTAGAAGAAGTGATATTAAAAGCAAATATTCCTTACAAAATAGTTGGTAGTGTCTATTTCTATAATCGTAAAGAAATAAAAGATTTAATCGCATATTTAAAAGTAATTTATAATAATAATGATAATATTAACTTATTAAGAATTATTAATGTTCCTAAGAGAGGAATTGGAACAAGGACAATTGAAAGACTAGTTAATCAAGCAGACATAAGTAACACTTCAATGTATGATGCTATTAGTGAAGGTAAAGAGTTATATTTTAAACAAATTATTGAAGAAATAAAAAATAAAAAAGACAATTTAACTTTAACAGAACTAGTTGATCTAGTTATTAATAATAGTGGGATGAAACAAGAACTAATAAACCAAAAAAGCGTTGAAGCAGAAATAAGACTCGAAAATCTTGAAGAATTTAAAACAATTACTAAAGAATTTGAAGAAAGAAATGGTATAATATCATTAGAAGAGTTTTTATATGAAATAAGTCTTGTGGCTGATGTAGAAGCATATAAAAACAACGATAATGCTTTAACCTTAATGACTGTTCATTCAGCTAAAGGATTGGAATTTGATTATGTGTTTGTTGTTGGATTAGAAGAAAGTATTTTTCCCCATAGTAATTCCAGTAATAGTGATGATGAAATAGAAGAAGAAAGACGCCTTTGTTATGTTGCGATTACTCGGGCTAAAAAAGCCTTATGGCTAGTTAATGCCAGACAACGAACAATATATGGTATGACTAATCGTAATTTAGTAAGTAGATTTATTGAAGAAATTGATGATGAATACCTAGATATTGAAACGATAGAAGAAGAATTTACCTTTAATAAATTTAATAATGTCATTGATGAAAACGCTGAATATTCAGTTGGTGATAGAATTAATCATGATATTTTTGGGAATGGTTATATTGTTGCTGTTGATGGTAAAATATTAACTGTAGCGTTCTCCCAAAAATTTGGCATTAAAAAGCTAGTTAAAGGTCATAAAAGTATAAAGAAAGGATGATACTTTATGGATATTCTAACTAAAATATATAAATGGATAGAAAAGATGTTCCAACCAGTTCAAGATTTTATTGTTAAGAATCATCGTAGTCCCTTTTTGTGGATTGGAATACTAATCGGTTCATTTATCATTTTTAGAATTGTATATGATGCTCTAAATAAGGAAAAGTAAGCAACATTATAATTATAATACATGATATAGATGTCGATAAAATTTTAATGTATTTACCCCAAAAGGTAGATACATTTTCATATTGAAAATGATTAACTTAAGAAAATTTATAGAGATTAAAAAATGACTATGATATAATATTAATAGTGGTGATAATATGGTACAAAAAAGAATGAGTGAACTTATCCAATTAATTAATAAAGCTAATCATGACTACTATATTTTGGATA
>JAQVMY010000072.1 GCA_028703405.1 Bacilli bacterium | reverse complement strand
TCTAACTTCCTAATTTCTTCAGTCATTCACAACACCTCTAAAATCATAATATTTATAAAAACTCCCTTAAATTTATGGGAGTTTGATAATCTATAATGGTGGACAATACAGGACTCGAACCTGTGACCTCTACGATGTCAACGTAGCACTCTAACCAACTGAGCTAATCGTCCAAATGTATTTATATTATATAATAATTTTAAACTATTTACAATACAAAAAAAGGATGTTATCTTTTCATCCCTTTAATTCCTTTTCCACCTTTTAAACCATTAAAGTTTTGTAATATATTTGTATCAAATGAATATATTTTTTTACTTCTTGTTTTAAAATCTTTAATAGCAATTGATAGCATTTCATCTAGTAATTTAGTATATGGTTTGTTTGTTTTATCCCATAAATAGAATGATAATGATCCTGGTATTGTATTTGGTTCATTAACATAAACTTTGTTTTTCTTGCTATCTATTAAGAAATCAATTCTAGCTACTCCACTTAAATTCATAATATTAAAAGTTTCTTTAGCAAGCATCTGAACTTCTTCATATAATTTTTCATTAATTCTAGCTGGTATTACCCGATTAGTAGCAACCATTCCTTTTGTAGTTTTTCCTTTACTTTTACCAATATATTTATCAGTATAAGTTAAGAATTCTTCAGTACTAATAACTTCTTCAATAACACTAGCTTCTTGATATGTATAATTACCTAAAACACTACAGTTAACTTCAACAAGATTTTCAATTACTTTTTCAACAATAATTTTAACATCATATTTAATTGCATCATTAATTGCTTTATCTATTTTATCCTCTGTTTTAACAAGAGTTATTCCTACACTACTACCTAGAGTTGCTGGTTTTACTATTACTGGGTATCCAATTTTTTTAATTTCTTTTAATATTAATTTTTTATCACCATAATAATTTGTATCATAAAACCAAGTATAAGGGACAATTGGTAAATCAATTGAACTCATAATTTGTTTCATCACAACTTTATCTTGTCCGATTGCAGATCCTAAAACCTTACTGCCTACATAAGGTATTCCAACAGTTTCTAAATAACCTTGAATTGAACCATCTTCTGTATTGTTACCATGCATAATTGGAAACATAATATCTAATTCAGCTACAGTTCTTTTTAATAGACCGACTGTTTGTAAAACAAATACTCCATTTTTTTTATAAAATGCAACTTTTTGGGCATATTTTTTTAAACTATCGAAATCTTTATAGACATCAATATCCATAAGCATTTTACCAGTATACCAAATACGATCCTTACTAATATATATTGGTATTATTTCATATTTTTCTTGATCAATATACTCCATTGCTTGGACTGCCGAAATAATGCTTATCTCATGCTCAACTGTTTGTCCCCCAAATATTACTCCTACTTTAATTTTCATAACTTCACTCCTATTCGTTAAATATATCTGGTAAATCGTTTTCTAGTAAAACGAAGGTTTCCTTTTCCTTTAGTTTTTCAAACAACATAAATGCTTCTTTAATATCATTTAAAACATGAATGTTTTTTTGTTTATATTTTTTTTCAATTAATCCTTCATAAATTGGTTTTGTTTGTTCTTGACCTATTAATATAACTTCATCAGCAACATTTGCAATATAATTTCCAAACTCTTTATTTAAGTTATATTGTTCATCTCCTAAATCAATCATTCCTGGTGTTACAACAATTTTTTTACCAGGCATCATTGATAAGACATCTATTGCCATTTTTGAGCCAACTGGATTTGAATTATAAGCATCATCAATAATATTAATATTCCCATATTTCTTTAGTTCTAAACGATGCGAAATTGAATTAACTGATTTTACTCCCAATTTTAGTTGCTCAATTGATAGACCAAATTCCCTACCCAAGAGGATTCCTGCTAAAATATTATATATATTGGCTTTACCTAATAATTTAGTTTCAAACTTATAGGTTTTTTTATCATCTTTAAAATGAATATCAAAAGTTGTTCCTGTATATGATAATTTAATATTATCAGCATAAACATCAACGTCTTTATTGTCAATTCCTATCCACATTATCTTACAATCATTTTTAATTTTATAACTTACTTGATATTCATCATCTCGATTAAGAACCCCGATTCCGTCAATAGGTAATGATTCAATTAATTCAAATTTTCCTTTTTGAATGTTTTCCCTGCTACCAAATGACTCTAAATGGGCGACCCCAATTTTAGTTAAAATACCATATTTAGGTTTCATTAAGTCACAAAGTTCTTTTATTTCACCTTGTTTAAAAGCACCCATTTCAGCAATAAAAATATCACTAAACTTATCTAAATAATTATTGACTGAATTAATCAACCCATATGTTGTATTAAAATTTTGGGGTGTTGCAAAGGAATTAAACTTAACATTTAATATATCATTTAAAATATTTTTACTACTAGTTTTTCCATAACTACCCGTAATACCAATAACTTTCATATTATTCATTTGTTTTAATTTTTTTACTGCTTGACGCTTATAGTAATAAAAAACTTGTTTTTCCACTGGTTTATTAATAATATTTGCAATCCATATTATTAAGAAATTAATTAGTATCAAGATAAAAGTTGTTATTTGATAGAAACTCAAATAATTTATAGAATTTTTATAATAAAAGTAATAAACAATAAATGGTAATAGGTATACTATTGTAATTGTTATAATTAATCTTCTAACCCTTTTAGTTACAACTAATGGTTTTTTGGATTGTTCTGCTTTTATTTCAGTTAAATATAAATAAGCTAGAATTAGATATATCAATGCGTAACAAATAATTGCAATTGTATTATCTAAATAAATACTCCCCAAAATAATTAACAATACAATTAGTTCCTTAGTGTTAAATGCTTTTTTTAAATTTTTCCCGATCCACTTTAAATAACGATTACCATCATTATACCAATTCTGTTGGATCATATGTAATGCTTTTTTAGTTCTTAAAATAAGATAAAAAACTACTGGTAATAAAGATAAAATAAACAATTCTATTTTCATTTTTTATTTCCTCCTAATAAACTTCTAATCATATTAGCTACATTACTCACTCTTTCTAAATATGCATAATGAGTCGCCCCATTTAAAACAACGACACCAGCATCTGGAATTAATTTTTCTAAGTCATAAGCATGTTCAAGTGGCACAGCTTCATCTAAGTCCCCCCAAATAATTAAGGTTGGGCATTTGATTTTTTTAACATCTTTACTAATATCAAAGTTTACTGTATTAACTAAAACTTGTCTCATAATTGGACTAGCATTTTTGTAATCAGTTGACCCTATTCGTTTTTTAGCAAATTCTTCAAAATTTTTCAATCCTGGAACCTTTTTTAAACCTTTTAATATTTTCATTTTTCTAGATATTTTACTATCATTTGCTTTAAATGGACTTCCAAGTACGACTAGTTTATTAACTTCATAATTACTAGCATATAACAGACTAATTTTACCACCAAATGAATGACCAACTAAAGATGGTTTAAAAATATTAAGGTTCTCCACTAATTCTTTTATTGCATCTTGATAATCTGGTACTGTCCAAGGATATAAAGGTTCGTCACTTTTACCATGACCTGGTAAATCAATAATAATTATTTTATAGTCTTGACTCAATAAGTCAGCTAATGGTTTCATCATTTCAATGTTTTGTCCCCACCCATGTAAAAAAACAATAGGTTCTCCTAATTCATTACCATAAATTGTATAATTTATATTTATACCTTTAATTTCCATATTATCACCGCATAATTATTATAACTCAATTTATTTTCATAGTAAAGTTATTAACTTATTTTATATTATTCAAATGTAAAGAATATTGGTTAATTAAAAGAAAATGACCAACCTAAATTGATCATCATATTAACTCTCATGCCTTACTTTTAATTTATTATCATTTAATTCAATAACCGTAACATAAGTACCAAATGAAATTTCTTCATCTGCTTCAGCAATCCATATTATACCATCAACTTTTACTTCGCCTAATTGTTCTTTGTCAATAGGCTCTATAACTTGGCCACGCATTCCAATTAAATGAGTAATACTTTTTTTACTTCTATGTTTGGCTAACATTTTTAATAAAGTTGGGCGTGTTGTTATCAATAAAATTATACCTAGTAGTATAAAAACAGTAAATTGAATAGTAAAACTATCAACAAAAAAGGTTAAAACTAAAGCAACTAAGGCACTAGCAACAAACCATACTGTTGTTAAATGAATAGTCATTAATTCTACAATTGTTAGTAAAACAACAATTGTTAGCCAAATATATACCATGTAAATCACCTAAGAACATTATACTATTATTCATAATGTTTGACAACTATTGATAAAAAATATTACTGGATTTTAATTTTAGAATAGTTATTTATTAGCTTTCTAACTTTACTATCTGAAGCATATATTTTTATTTTACTTATTCCTACTCCATTTAAATCTACTTTCTCTATTTCACCATTAAACCCATATTTTCCTAAAAGGGCTTTAAAGGTTGACTCAAACTCATTTATATTATTACTTATGGTTTTATTTTTAAAAGCATAATAACGGGCCTGATTATCTAGTTTTTTTTGATATAAACTATTTATTTTAGGAGTAATTCCTAATATTTTGATATCCCTATCAAAAAAATAATTATTTAAATTTTTAGTTGTAATACCCAAATCATCAACTCTTAAATCATAAATTGCATAATCAATACTATTGTTTTCTGATTCTGAAAATACAGGTTTTATATTATCTTCTTTCTTAAAAGTAATTAAAATATTTATCACTAAAATAAACAAAATTATAGTTATTATTTTTTTTATCATATGAGCCTCCAACATTTTTATTTTAACCCAATATGACAAATTTAAACAAAAAAACTATTATTCAATAGCTTTTTCTGATAATTTTTTATAATATTCATATCTTTTCATCGAATCAAGTTTTTGATTTTCAAGCAACTTTTCTGCTTCATCAGGATTTAATTTTTTAAGTAGTGTAAATCTTGTTTGAGAATTCAAGAAATCTTCATATAAATCAAAATCAACATTCTTACTATCTAAAGTAAATTCCTCTGTTATTGGATTATATCTAAATATAGGAAAGTACCCTGACTTAGTAGCATCTTTTTCATTTTCTAAAGTATTAGACATCCCACCTTTAATACCATGGGCGATACAAGGTGTATAAGCAATAATAATTGATGGTCCATTATAAGCTGCAGCTTCATTAAATGTTTTTATAAGTTGCATTGGATTAGCCGCTAAAGAAACTTGAGCGACATATACATGTGGATAAGAA
>JAQVMY010000071.1 GCA_028703405.1 Bacilli bacterium | reverse complement strand
TGGTAAATATACTTCTCATACTTTTCGTCCTGTTGTAATTGTTGGAAATTTTTCTTCAAGCATACCAGTTGAATAAAAATTTAAAATTATTATATAAATAAATTTCTTGAATTTATGACAAAATAAAAGTTGTTAAGACAACTTTTTTTATAATTATAGGAAGAATGTTGGCCCGTTTTGATAACTATAATTTACATTCTCTTGATACTTTTCTTGATTAGTATTATTTGATTGTTCTGAATTGGCGGTTGATGTTCCTATTGATTTTGGAGTATCAACCCTTTTAAATTCATTCATTACTTTGAACATTGTTTTAGCGTTTCGGTATATAGGAGGAACTTGTTTTACAATTGGAACAACTTGATTTACTAAATTCAAAGTTTGTTGAGTATTGTTCAACAGTGAACTCCAGTTTATACCATTTCTAAACAACGAACTAAATAATCCTCCCCGTGCATAATTCATATTCGGGATATTGTAATAATTCATATTAATACTCCTTTCTCATAATTATTATATGAAATTGCGCAAAAATGTTTTAATAATTTAATATTTATGTTATAATTTGTTTATATAATAAAAGATATAAAGATTAATGGGGTGTTGCCGTGAATAAGCCAGTTTTGTTATTGCCATTTATATATGTATTCAAAATGGTTTCATTTGTTTTCAAACCATTAATTGTATTAGTTAAATATATGTCATTAGGATTTTTCTTTGTAACTATAACTTTAATTTTATTTATTATTAATTTTATATTAACAGGAATTCGATTAATAGGAACAGGGTTTATGTGTCTATCATATATAGTTTACTTAATGTTAATAAAAATACCGTTTAGATTTATTTCATATGTTTTAAAAGGTTTTATGAATATTTCTTATTTAGTATACCGCTTTGTAAAGTGGGTCATTATGGGCTTTTTATTTCCATTTGTTATATTATATGAAATAATTTCATTAGTGTTATCAAAAATAAGGGCTGCTTACTATAAATTTAAGGCTGATTTTGATCGTAAAAGAGTTGCTAAATTAAATAAGAAAAAACGTTTAGAAGAGGAAAAGGCACATAGATTAGAAATTTTAGAAAGACGTAAATTAGAAGAAGAAGCAATTAAGAAAAGAAAAAAAGAAGAAGAAATTAGAAATCGTTTGGAACGTTTAGAAGAAAAGAAAAAACTAAAAGCTAAACGTAATGAAGTTTATCGTAATGAAGATGTTGTTATCGAAAAACAAAAATTTGGAGATTATATAGATGTTTTCCTTAGAAAAATAATAAGTTTCCCACAAAGTTTTAAGAAAAAACTTAGTGATAAATATCAAAACTCAATTTTTGTTAAAAATGCTAGAAATAAACGGGACTTTGATCAAAAGGCATTATTAATAGAATTTGAAACTGAAGAAGAAGAAAGAAGTACAGTTAAAATCTTATATGAGTATGTTGGTAAAAACTCTGAAGGTAAAGTTGTTAAAGGACATTTTGAGGCTTATTCTAAAGTTGAGGTTCATTCCTTCTTATTAAGTGAAGGATTTGAAGTTTACAGTATACGTACTAATAAATGGATAGCACTTTTCCATGGTCGTTCTTCTGTTAACAATACTAAAGTTAAAACCAAAGATTTAGTATTCTTCTTAACTCAGTTATCAACATATATTAAAGCTGGTATTCCTTTGGTTGAATCTTTAAAAATTTTAACCAGACAGTATAATAACAAATCATATCAAAGAATCTTTAGATCAATGATTTATGATTTGACTATGGGTGAAAACTTTAGTGAAGCTTTAACAAAACAAGGTGTAGCATTCCCTAAATTATTGATTAACATGGTAAAGGCTGCTGAATTAACTGGGCAACTACCTGAAACACTTGATGATATGGCAGAATACTATACTGAAACGGAAAAAACTAGAAAACAAATGATTACTGCTATGATATATCCATCAGCCGTCTTAGTTTTATCAATTGCCGTTATCACCTTTATTCTATTATTTGTTATTCCACGTTTTGTTGGAATTTATGAAAACATTGATGCTAATGAAATACCTAAATTTACACAGGCAGTAATTTCGTTTAGTGATTTTTTAAAGCATAATATTTTATGGATTATTATTGGAGTTGTTATTTTTCTAATAATTATTAAATATCTATATAGTAACGTAAAATTAATAAGAACATTCTTACAATGGTTAATTATGCATATTCCAGGTTTTGGAGATATAATTATATATAATGAAGTAACAATCTTCACTAAGACACTTTCTTCGTTATTGTCACATAATGTCTTTATTACTGATAGTATGGAAGTGTTAAACAGGATAACTAATAATGAAATTTATAAAATGCTAATACTGGATACAATTAGTAACTTAGCACGAGGCGATAGGATTTCACTTGCCTTCCAAAATCACTGGGCTTTTCCATTGCCAGCTTATGAAATGCTAGTTACTGGTGAAAAAACAGGTCAACTGGCTGAAATGATGGGAAAGGTTTCCACTTATTATCAGGAATTGCACCGTAATGCTGTAACTCGATTAAAGAGTTTAATTGAACCAGCATTAATTATTTTTCTAACTCTAATTGTCGGTATCATAGTTTTAGCAATAGTTATACCAATGTTTGGGGCATTTAGTATAATTCAACAATAAGGGGTAAGATACAATGGATTTATATTATAAAATAGTATTATTTGTATTAGGAATTAATTTAGGATCGTTTTACAATGTAGTAGGGTATAGATTACCGAAGGGGGAATCAATTTTGTTTCCTCCTTCTCACTGTCCTAAGTGTAATCATAAGTTGGCAATATATGAATTAATTCCTATCTTTTCTTATATTTTTCAAGTAGGTAAATGTAGAAAATGTAAAACTAAAATATCTTTCTTTTATCCTATTTTTGAATTGGCAACTGGCTTATTATTTGTTTTAGCATATTCAATTTTTGGTTTATCAATTGAATTGCTTATTGGATTAATTTTTATCTCGATGACTTTAATTATATTTATTAGCGATTACCTATATTATATTATTCTTGATGAAGTATTAATTGTATCAAGTGGAATATTTCTAATTTTAATATTTTTCTTAAATGGTATTGAAGGTGTAGGAAGTGCTACTTTTAATGGAATTATTGCTTTTTGTATAATGTTTTTAATAAAACAACTCGGTGATTTTTTATTTAAAAAAGAGTCAATGGGTGGGGGAGACATAAAACTAATGTTTGTCTTTGGACTAGTCTTTGGTTTTGAAATGTCATTAGTTTCTATTTTTATAGCTTCATTTATTGGTCTACCTATTTCATTATTTATGTTATTTTTCAAACAAAATGATGAACGAATTATTCCGTTTGGACCGTTCTTATGTCTAGCAGGTTTAATTATTCTATTTTTTAAAATAGATATAAATACGGTGTTTGAAATTATTATGATAAATAGTTAAAAAAAGCAAAGTTAATCAACCTTGCTTTTATAATTCTATTGTTTCTACATTATTATTATTTGGAATAGCTTCATTTTGTTGTTGCTGGTGTTCGGTTCGACCATTTTCTTCTTGATTTTCAATAACTATATTAGTTGAGTCAAGCGCAGTTTTTAAATCGTAAATTCCAAAAGCATCTTCACCTTCCAACTCAATTAATTTTAAAACTTCTTCAAAAGTAGTTGAACCATTAGCTACTTTTTCTAATCCATCTTGTAATAGAGTAGTAACATCAGCACCATATACTAAACTTCTTAACTTATCACGAGAAGTACCAGAACTAATAGCGTCCTTAATTTCTTGATCAATTAATAGAACTTCATGAAGAGCGATACGACCATGGTATCCATTACCACAAGTTTCACAACCTTCACTAGTATATACTTCTTTTATTTCTTTATTTAAAACTTTTCTAAATAAATTAGTTTCATAATCATTAGTGGGTCTTGTAACACGACAATTTTGACATAATCTTCTAGCTAATTTTTGAGAAATAATACCTGTTAAGGAACTAGCTAGTAAGTAGCGCTCAACTTCCATATCAAGTAATCTTTCAATAGTATTTAATGAGTCATTTGTATGTAATGTTGATAAAACTAAGTGACCTGTAATTGACGCACGAACGGCTATTTTAGCTGTTTCTGTATCTCTAATTTCCCCAATCATTATAACATTCGGGTCCTGTCTTAATATAGAACGAAGGGAAGTAGCAAAATCAAGGCCAATCTCACTATTAGTTTGAATTTGATTAATACCTTCAATATCCATTTCAATTGGATCCTCAACTGAAATAATATTCGTTTCTTCACGATTAAGTCTTTGTAAGATTGAGTAAACAGTTGTAGATTTACCACTACCAGTAGCACCTGTAACTAAAATTATACCGTTAGGGACACTTATCATTTTTAAAACTTTTTTATAATTATATTCACTAAATCCAAGATTTTCAATTCCACTTAAACTCATTGAGTAGTCCAAAATACGAATAACTACTTTTTCGCCTTCGCTAGTAGGTATTGATGAAACACGGAGATCTAAATCAACATCTTTTAATCGATCTTTAATTGAACCATCTTGTGGAAGTCTTGTCTCAGTAATATTCATACCAGAAATAATTTTAATTCTAGTAATCAAATTTTTCTTGACAGCATTTGGAATTTCACAATAATCGATTAGAGCACCATCAATTCTAATTCTGACTTTCATATGTGCGGGTTGTGGATCAAAGTGAATATCGCTGGCACCACGTTTAGAGGCATCTATTAATATTTCATTAACAACTTCCACTACTGGTGTTTTTTCAAAATCAAATCTTGCTAACATTACGTCAACCCCTTTTTTTATTTAGGACTAGTATTTATCCTAAAAATATTATATAATATATTTAGAATAAAAACAATCTAAAAGGGGCATGTTTATGAAAAAAAGGAAAAATTTGGGGTTTATGTTAACAGAAACATTAATTGTATCAACGTTTGTAACCGCGTCATTACTATATATGTTTATTCAGTTTAGACAAGTATATCAAAATTACGATCGAACATTCTCTTATAACACAATTAATAGTTTATACGCTGTAAACCAAATAAAAAAATACATTATTGATGTTGATATTACTACAATAGGAAATGAATTAATAGAAAGTAACAACCAATACTTAGAGTTAACAAGTTGTCAATCCAACTTATTTGCAGAAGAAGAATACTGTAAAAAACTATTTGAAGCTTTAGATATAAAGAAAGTCTATTTTACATTTAATGACATAAGTACTTTACCTGCAGCTATGAAATCAAGTTATAATGTTGACACTAAAACTTTAACCTTTTTAGACTATATTCAATATCAAAAATCAGAGTCAGGGTA
>JAQVMY010000070.1 GCA_028703405.1 Bacilli bacterium | reverse complement strand
TTCCCCCATTACAACTGCTATTACTCTCATTCCTTCTTTTTTAGCAGTTGCGGTTAAACAGAATCCTGCTGTGGATGTATAACCCGTTTTAAGTCCATCGACACCTTCATAAAAGCGTACTAGTTTGGTCGTATGCTAATAATGCAATAAAAAAGTATAATTTTAGTCATATTTGATACTTAAATTATACCGCATTTGCCTTTATATTACAATATATTTTGTAATTTTTAATTCACAATTTTTAACATTTTTAAAATTTAGTCAAAAATGATGATTTTCATGCAAATTGGGAATGGTATTCCTAATTTGCATAACCGCTTTAACTTACATTTTTTCCCGAAACATTAAAATATAGTTGCTCAATTAAATTTATAATGATAAAATATTAAATCAACGGAGGTCTATATGAAAAAATTTATTTTTGATGTATTAACCGCAGGATTTGGAATATTTGAAAATCCTATTTATGATTATATAACAATGTCAATTATAGGAATACTAGCATTTACAATTGCATGGAATGTAGTTGGTACATTAGGATTTAGAGGCGAGTTAGGTTCAGTTACACATTGGATTGTTAGAATTTTTGCTTTTATAGCAATATGGTTTATCTTTGGAATAATTATAAAAATTGTTTTCTTTTGTATTGAAAATTGGATAAACATTTTAGTTATTGGTATTCTAATAATTATTTTTTCTATTTTAAAATATATTTCCAGCAATAACAAAAATAGTATATTAAATAAAAAAATACTGTAGTTTTAATAATAAACTTTAGTATTTTTTTATTTAATCTATAAGTTAATCAATTTTAACAACTTTAGTTGCTATTTTATTAGAAAATTCTCTATCATGTTCTACAAATATAAGTGTTGGTTTATACTCCAATATAACATCTTCAATTTGTATTCTTGAGATAATATCTATGCAATTTAACGGTTCATCCCAAATATAAACATGTGCCTCTTCACATAAGCTTTTTGCAATTAAAATTTTCTTTTTCATACCCTCACTATAATCATCAATGTTTTTATCAAAATCATCAGAATTAAAATCTAGTTTTTTTAATATTGTCTTAAACAAAGTTTGGTTAATATTATTCTTTACAATAAAATTTTCAAGGCTTCCCATCAAATAACTTGTATCCTGATTTATATATGATATTATTAAGTTTGACCCTATATTAAGTTCACCACTATAATTTATAGATTCTCCAATTAGGATTTTTAATATACTAGACTTGCCAGAACCATTTTTTCCAATTATTTGAATCCTATCACCAACATTAACAGTAAACGAAATGTCTCTACACACTATATTTTGATCATGTTGAATTGATACCTTGTTTAAGTCAATTAATTTATTTTTATGATAATCCAATGGTAACATCTTTAAAGGCTCTTGATCTTCTAAATTTTTCAAAAGTTGTTTTTTATCATCAATGATTTTAGTTTGCCGTTTTTTAATGTTTTTAGCTAATTTCATCATTTTTGCTGATTTATGTCCAATATATCCACGATCAACGGAACTTCCTGAATTAGTAGTTCTATATTTTGTTTTCTCTATTTTATTTGACCATGACTCTTTTTGTTTAGATGCTTCAGATAATCTTTTTATGTCTTTCTTCAGCTTTTCGTTAACACCTATTTCAAAATTATCATTTTGCTGTTTATTTTCATACCAAGATGAAAAATTTCCTTTTTGTATTTCTATATTACTTTTATTTATAATTAATACATGATCTATAATACTATCTAGAAAAATACGATCATGTGAAACAACTATGAATCCTTGTTTTCTTTTTAAATATTCACTAACAACAATTCTTCCTTCTAAATCTAGATAATTTGTTGGCTCATCTATTAATAAAAATTTATTGTTATTTAAAAATAAAATTGCCAGCAACACTTTTGTTTGTTCCCCGTTTGACAAATTATTAAAATTTCTATATAAAATATCCTCATTTAAAGATAGTAAAGAAAATTCTTTTTTTATCTGCCAATCATATACTTGTTGGCATATTTGATTAGCAATATTAATTACTAATTCATTTTTGTTTGAAATAGTAAAAGGAAAATATTCAAAAGCAATATTACTTTTAATAATTCCATTGTATTCATACTTATTAAGTAGTAAATTTAAAAAAGTTGTTTTACCTCTACCATTTCTTCCTATAAGTCCGAGTTTCCAACTACTGTCTAGATTGATACTTACATTTTCAAAAATATTAACGGTTCCATATGAAAAGGTTAAATTTTGTATTTGTATAATTGCCATATCTATTCCTCCTCTAAAAATAAAATTGTAAGAAAGTTATCTTACAATTCCAATATGTGTCAAAATAGATACACTAAAAAAATGTGTATTAATTCATATATTATAATTTGGAATTTGAAATATAACTTTCTTTTTTTAAGTACGAAAAAACATATTTAATCGTTACCTTAATTTTAAAAAAGTTATATTCTCATCTTCCCACCTCATTCATTAAAATAAATAATATCATATAATTGAATTTATTGCAAATATAGTATTTTATTCATAAAAGTTTTAAACTTCTTCTTTAATACTGTAAAAATCACTAATAAAATTAAATAATTTTTCATTCTTATCATTAATTAATTCTTGAAGCAAACCTAAAAATTGTTGAAGTTCATCTTGCAAATTAATATAGTCATTGCTTTGTTTTATATCTTGTACAACAAATTTAAAATCTTCTTTATATATTTCTACTAGTTCTAACAACTTATCTTTATCTAAAATTGCAAACACATTGAATAATGCCATTACGATATTTTCTTCTTTTAAATTTTCAAATGCCTTTCCAGTAATATTGTTTAATACATATAGTAAAAATATCTTTACAAAATAAACATTAATTTTATAAATTGGGGTCATATACAAATGATTATTATTATTTTTCATTTTCACTATTATGCTTACCATTAAGCTACTATGTATAAATAATGATTGTTTTTCATAAAATTCTTCAATCAATTTTTCAAGTTTGTTATTACTAATTTCAGAAAATATTGGTAATTTTCTCTTTTTCAAAATAGATATTGCTTGATTCATAATTGATCCTGATTTTGTTAAATCTCTCTTTTCATTATTTATGATTAATAGTTTAAATTCATTATAAGCTTCTTCTTTTTCTGAAATTGCTAAAGCGGTTAATATATTTTCAAATGCCGTCCTACATAAAATAGATGAATCAACAAGAAAACCATTATTCAACAAGTTCAAACTATTGGATAAAGTTTCATATGATTGTAAAATTAAATTTATCGAATCATCACGATAATTGTCATATTTAGTATTTGTAATAGCATCTATTTGCAAATCTAAATCACAGTTTAAAGGATCTATAAAATTATCTTGTATAGCTTTTATTATATCTTCTTTTTTTAATTTAAAATCCACTTTAACCACCCTACTAAAATTATAGCATATTATGTCGATAAATTATTTTTTAAAATACCTAATATTCTGCTTTTCTCTTTACTCACACTTCCTTGTGAAATATTTAATAGATTGGATATCTCTGTTTGATTCTTACTTTCACAATCTATTCCAAATAGAGCTTTAATAATAAATTGATCAATTTTATTTAATTTTTTATTTATATATTTTCTTAATGACTCAATCATTTCAACCTTAATCATATTATCTAATATATCTTCATCAGCTGATTTTATAGTTTCAATTAATTCAATATCATCATAAATATAATCATTCAAATAAATGTAATTATATTTATTTCTTCTAAGATAATATAACATTTCATTTTTAACACAAGAAAAGGCATAAGTTGAGAATCTTATACCTTTTTTATAGTTATATGTTTTTATAGCTTTTAATAATCCGATTGATCCTTCTTGTATTAAGTCTTCCCTATCATTTTTGTTATAGTCTAGTTTTTCTAATATATAAAATATTAAATGATAGTTATCAAAAAATATTTTATTAACATTACTCATTTCATAGTTCAACATCATTCTCCTTTCACATTGTTTTTAAGCATCATAGTAGGATCATATACTATATCCATAGTTTGATTTTCATTTTTAAATTTATCTGAATTATACTTTTCTCTATATTTATCTAAATCAAATAATTTAGTTTTTTTCTTTTTCTGATTAACAGTATATTCTGATTCTATTATTTTTATTGGATAATCATCTATTTGAATAAATTTACTTCTAATTGGATTTAATCTAGTTTGTAAAAATATTCCTTCACCTAGTTTAAATTTCATTAATTCATCTGGTGTTAATAAATCCCTACCCATTAATGATGTATCATTACTAACATTTAAATCTATTTTACTTAGTCTAGTAGAAGTTGATATTCTAGATGAAGTTATAGTATATTTACCTAATCTATTGCTTATTTCTTTAGCAGTATCATTATCAGCAGTTAATAAATATATCCAATTATTACAATTGGATTTTATTGTTCCGGTTTGATCTTTATATTTTTCTTTTAATTGATCAAAATCTTGTATTATTAAATAAAACCTAATATTTCTACTTCTTGACACTGTTATTTTATTACTAAAACTTTTAATAGCTGGCATATTCGCAAATTCATCTAATACAAAATTAACTCGATAAGGTAATCTACCATCACTTTGTTCTTGAGCAAATGCAACTAAACTTTGATATGCTTGATCAACAAATAAACTCCCTAAAATATGTCGTGATTCTTTTTCATCAGGTATTACTAAAAAAACTGCTGTTTTTTCTTTACCGATATTTTCTAATTCAAAATCAGTATTACTAGTCATGTTAGCAATTCCTACATCATTAAATATTCTAAGTTTAGACGATAATACTGAAAATATAGTTGCTCTAGTTTCTCCTTTGGCAAATCCTCCGGTCGCATAATAATTTTTAGCTAAATTACCTAGTTCTTTAGAATCAAAATAGTCATCTAATGAATTTTTCTTAGTAATCAAAGTTTTAGTTCCATGTTCGACTAATAAATTATAAATGCTATTAAAATGAACTTCATCGATACTTTTAGAATCTTCTATTATCGCTAAACATAAGCCAGATAAAACAGATGCAGATGATTCAGACCAATATGGATCTCTAGCACTAACTTCCTGGCATAACGAATAAGAAAAATCATTGATTAATTCAACTGTTTTTTCTATATTCTTTTCCTTATAATATTTATATGGCAAATATAAAGGATTCCAATAATTGCTATTACCAGGATCCCTTAAATTGATTACTTTAATTTGATAACCTTTTTCGGTTAAATAATTATTTGTTTTTCTTAACAACTCACCTTTTGAATCATTAATAATCATAGATTCTGAAGCATCAGCTAAATTAAAAATAAGTGGCATAATTGT